>DAOVOB010000102.1 GCA_030629925.1 Fidelibacterota bacterium | reverse complement strand
CCAGAGTCAGAAGAATATTTTCACATCCAAAACGTTCGAGAAGAGTGCGAGAAGCTGTTTTTGCCGTTTCAATATCTTTGATAGCATAAGCAAGCTGCTCCTCGGCTTCATGTCGATTGGGTTTGATAAGGAAAGCACCTTTGTAAAGGTCAATGTTTTCGATCTTAGGATCGACAAATACCGGCACGCCATCTTTTTTTGCTATATTCATGATCTCTTTGATTATTCGGGGTGTCAAGACACCCTTATTGTAATCCTGCAAGATACAAACATCAGTAATTGTTAATGTACGCCTGATCTCTTTGATCAATACATCCTGCATATCCTCGGAAATGGGTGTCCGCAATTCGTGATCAACGCGTAAAAGGGGAGTATCATTATTGAAGTAGCGGGTTTTACTGGTCGTTATACGACCTTTTTCACGAAGCATACCGGTCCGTTTGATCAGATTATTATCACATAGATATTCCAGACGAAAGGCTTCGAAATCATCACCAATTACACCGATGATCTCGGCACTTGCACCCAGTGATACCAAGTTTAGACAGACATTCAGCGCGCCTCCAAGACGATCATCCTTACTTTGGAGATCGAGGACATCCACAGGTGCTTCGGGCGATTGCCGTTCAACTTTTCCGGTGCTGAAAATATCCAGTATCACATCACCGATCACGGTAATATGCTTTGAGGCTAGAGATTGAAGATGTTTTTTTATCATGAAGTGAATTTATAACAATGAGAAAGTAAATAAAAGTGAAAAGCAGTGATAAAAATCATTTATAAACTGCACCGAAATACCTATATTCACTTTTTAATGTCAATACTAAAGGGTGAAATAATGATAAGAAGAATGGTCAATCGTTATAATACTGATTGCTTGAAATATGATGCAGTTGAAAAAGTCTTTGGAACCAAGAATGTCATTCCGCTTTGGGTGGCCGATATGGATATTCCTGCACCCAAGGTGGTTCGCCGTGCTTTGCACAAGCGAGTAAATCATCCAATCTATGGTTATTCGATACATAATGACTGTTTTTATTCAACGATCATTTCCTGGGTAAAAGACCACTTTCAATGGGATATCGATAAAGAGTGGATCACTTGTACACCGGGCATCGTTCCTGCTATCAATGTTGCCGTCATGGGGCTGACTGAAAAAGGGGATGAGATCATTATTCAACCGCCGGTTTACCCACCATTTTTCTCGGCTGTGAAGGATCATGACCGTACTCTTGTTACAAATCCTCTGAAGAATGAAGACGGTCGTTATACAATGGATATTGATGACCTGAAGGCCAAGATCACACCCAAGACCAAGTTGTTGATCCTATGTAACCCGCACAATCCTGTGGGACGGGTCTTTACAAAAGAAGAATTGATTGAGTTGGGAAGTATTTGTAAAAAAAATAATATCATTATTATTTCAGATGAGATCCATGCCGATATCGTTTATGAGCCGAACAAACATATTCCCATTGCCAGTATTTCAAAGGAATTTTCGGATATTACCATCACGTGTATGGCACCAAGCAAAACCTTTAATATTGCTGGTTTCGCCACATCTGAGATCATTATTGAGAATGAATCAATACGTGAAAGATTCCGTTATATTACGCAGACTCTGCATATTTGCGGTGGTAATATTTTAGGTGATGCAGCCTTGATCGCGTCGTACGACAAAGGACAGCCCTGGCTAAAACGCACCTTGAAGTTCTTGAAAGGAAATATTGATTTTGTCATGGATTATGTTGAAAAAAATATTCCATCAATTAAGATCGTTGAACCCGAAAGTACCTTCTTGCTTTGGTTGGATTGTTCCGCTTTGGGAATGAGGCAAAAGGAACTCAATGATTTCTTTGTCAATGATGCTCACCTCGGACTAAGTAACGGGGCGATGTTTGGGAAATGTGGACAAGGATTTATGCGGATGAATATTGGGACTTCTCGAAGAACATTAAAAAAGGCGCTGAAGCAGTTGAAAGATGCGGTTGAAAGAACAATTGACAATTGACGAAGGACAATTGACAATTAAGATAAAAGAATAAAGTACAAAGATAAAAGTAAGGGATGTTCATGAGCGTCCCTTTTTTATGCGGATCAGAAAAAACATTTTGTCATTTCGACTGAAACCCCGATAAATCGGGGTGGAATGGAGAAATCTCAAACTCTATAATATCATTTTTTGCTTTTGAGATCTCTCCCAGCCTCCACCAAGGTTACGGCGGGCAGGCCACTGCGCTTTGCTCCGGTCGAGATGACAAAAAGAATATTTGTAATTTAGAATTAGATTTTGAATTTACTCGTCACTTGTTACTCATCACAAAATATCTTTCCATATATCATGAATAATATTACATTCCACCATGAAAACAACACCCGAACTCCTTGCTCCGGCAGGGAACATAGAAGCTGCGATCACCGCCTTTGAGAATGGTGCCGATGCAGTATACGCCGGACTCGGCAAATTCAATGCTCGAGAACGCACTCAGAATTTTACTTTCGATGATTACGGTAAGCTTATGGCTTACGCCAATAAGCATGGTAAAAAAGTTTATCTGACCTTTAATACTCTAGTCAAAGAAAATGAATTACAGGAAGCGCTTTCTACGCTCTATCGTGTCACTCGCCTCCAACCTGATGCCATTATTACACAGGATATTGGCGTTGTGAGAATGCTAAGAGAATATTTTCCTCATATTCCTGTTCATGCATCCACCCAGATGGGTATTCACAACTCACCCGGTGTTGCCATGGCAAAAGAACTTGGTATAGAACGCGTGATCCTTGAACGACAAGTTACGATGGAAGAATTACATCTCATCCGCGATCATAGTGATCTTGAATTGGAAGTGTTTATTCATGGTGCTCTCTGCTGTTCACTGTCGGGAGTTTGTCTTTTTTCATCCTGGATGGGGGGGCATAGCGGAAACCGCGGGAAGTGTAAACAACCTTGTCGCCGTCGATATTATTCCAAAGAAGGGAATGGTTTTTTCTTTTCTACCCAAGATCTATATATGCTTGAAGATATTCCCAAACTCAAAGAAGCCGGTGTGCATTCTCTTAAGATCGAAGGCCGCTTGCGGAAATCGGATTATGTGGCTTCAACCGTTAAGGCGTATCGCATGATGTTGGATGCCGAAGAACATGAGATCAAGGCAAAATTACCTGAGGCGAAAGCGATTCTTTCGGGTGCGCTTGGACGTAAATGGTCAAGCGGCTTCTACGATAAAGAAAAATACGGTGATATTATCGAGTCTGAAAGACTGGGTGTATCCGGCAAGCAGTGCGGTCATGTTATCAGTACAAAGAGTAATGGTTTCATGATGCAGGCGTCGCAGCCGGTAAAAATGGGTGATAAGATCCGTGTTCAACCCAAAAGTGGTATGGAAGGTCCTGCGATCACCGTGACAAAGATCACGAAAAACGATCAGCCGGCAACGCGCATAGGAAACCGTGAGGCGGGATTTATTCATTGCGATAAAGAGATCCCGGCAGACGGGATAGTCTATTTGGCCGGTTATTCTGTCAAAGAATACGGACGGCTTATTGAACAACTTCCTACGCTGGAAAATAATTTAAGCCTCAAAGTTGATGTTTCAGCAAAAAGCCTGAAAGTTTGGGTATCTGATCATCCTCACATGCCGGTATGGGAGATAGATATTGATCTTCCCCCGGCAGAGAACAGAGCCATTGAAGCCGACACATTTGTAAAGGAGTTTAAAAAAGCCATAACACCTACCCTCGGAATTAAACGGGTAGATGTTATCATAAATGGAGAATATTTCGCTTCTCAACGGGATATCCGAAAATTAAGACAGGCTTTTACCGAGTGGCTGGAAAAGGTCTATACTCCGGTTCCAGTACCTGATCTTGAGATACCCATCCCGGCAGTAGCTAAAAATAAGATTATAAATACACTTGCACTTAGAGATAAAAATATTAGACAACACTATCGAATAGCACGTCATTCAGAGCTTAAAGCCGGAGAGGAATATATTTTACCGCTATTCTGTCCCGAAGATGAGCTTGATAAATTAAGAAGCAGTATAAATGTTGCCTATTTTGAAGGCCTTCGTCATTTTCGTGTAACCTCTCTTTACCAGTTCGAACTTCTTAAAGAGTTTACGGATATCGAGATCAATACAGGACTTCCCTTACCCGTAACGAACCGCTTGGTCATCGAAACCCTGAAAGAATGGGGCGTAAACAGAGCTCAATTGTGGGTTGAACTTGAAAAAGAGATCCTGATGCGCTTGGTCGAACAAAAACCCGATGATGTAGAAGTCTATGTTTATGGCAGGCTTCCGATCCTGGAAACCAGAGCGATATTACCGATAGAAGGCAAGATCACCGATGGGAGGGGTGCAGGTTTCATTATCGAAAAGGGGAATACTCTTACATCGTTATACCCCGAAAAAGTGTTCAAACTTCCCATAGAAGAATTACCGCCTGTCTCAACTTTTAGCGATCTTACCCATGCCGAGCCAGATGAAGAGGCAGTTTCGACTTTCAATTATGAACGGGAAATGGCCTAATACAAGGCAAAAGGCAAAAGTATAAGGGCAAAAGTAAAAGACGCGATTCATCGCGTCTCTTTTCATATGTTTCATTTAAGCATTTCAACGTTAAACCTTAAACCTTAAACTTTCTTAAACCTCTTTAGATATCATCTTCAAAAATTCCGATCTTGTTTCAGCATCATCATGCATTTCGCCGAGGACGGCGGACGTAGTAGTTATGGATTGAGATTTTTCCACACCGCGCATCTGCATACACATGTGGCGGGCTTCCAGTACCACACCCAATCCTTTGGGCTCCAGGATCTCGTACAAGGTATCGGCGATCTGCTGGGTCAGGCGTTCCTGCAATTGCAGTCTACGGGCAAACACATCTACGATGCGGGGAAGTTTTGAGATCCCCAGCAATTTTTTATCGGGAATATATCCAATATGTGCGACACCGAAGAAGGGGAGGAGATGGTGTTCACACATGCTATAGAACTCGATATCACGGACTATGACCATACCTCTGGCATTTTCATGGAAAACGGCACCGTTAATGACTTCCTGAACATCCTGAGTATATCCTTTTGTGATATATTCCCATGCACGGGCAACCCGTTTAGGTGTTTTGATCAATCCTTCGCGCTGGGGATCTTCGCCCATTTCGAGGAGTAATTCGTGTATAAGTTTTTCTACTTTGTCGTGGTTCATGTAATTTCCTTCGTTTCAGGGGTAAATTTATTAGTTATTATCTGGTATTACAAATGAAATCAACTTCGATATTGTAGAGACGCAAGATCTTGCGTCTCTACATCACCATAACAATGATATGATTAAAATTAACTTGAATTTATAAAGGAACTTATACTATCTTCTATAGTTCGTAAATACATAAAAATTAAATATTGGTGATAAT
>DAOVOB010000160.1 GCA_030629925.1 Fidelibacterota bacterium | reverse complement strand
TCGAAGAGGAGGAACTACTACTGGAGTTTCGTTTCTGAGTACTATAAGAACTTGAAGATGAAGATTTCTTATTGCTGCTACTTGTCGAAGAAGGTTTATAAGAAGATCCCGTCTTTTTGGTGCTTTTTACAGTGTTCGAAGAAGAGCTTGAACCATTTATAGGTTTTTTCCCGACCGACTGGATCTTTGGAGTGTAATTGTTATTGTTTGTGATGCCCGAATTGACATTTACACCGACCTTGCCAACCGGTTTGGTAATATGATTATCATCAGATCCTACAGAAACAAAAGGAGCTACGCCTGATGGGGAATTCATTAATACTTTGTAGCCCGGTTTATGGATCCTTCCTTTGTCGGCATTGCCACCACTGTTTCCGCCACCACTCCAATTTCCGGAATCCCAATTGTGATAGCGATCGTAATAATACCAATAATGATTATGAGGATTATAGTAATAATAATTTCCATACCAGTAATAAGGACGCCAATGGTAATAACCGTAATCATAATAGAACGGATCCCAATAATAATCATTCCAGAGTAAGCTGTAACGACGGTAATGTGGAATCTGGTAGTATTCGCTTGTTTCATAATAATTGTTAATGATGATCTGCCGTGTTGAATCCGGGACGGATTCCGCATTTCCCATATCCATATATTCCGGTGGATAAAATGTAGTATAACAACTACTTAGGGTAAATGCTACAAGCAGTATCAGGAGTATCTTTTTCATGTTTCACCTCTTTAATCAATGATATTACTACGAATCTAAAATAAAATAGTTTCAAAAACAATTAACGAAAATAAAAAATTCTAGAAATGGAAGTATTTTAGGGCGTCAAAAATTTTATGAAACAATAATCATTCCGGAGGAACAGGTTGAATTTTGATTACACGTGGATCTTCGTGTACAACGGGCATTTCTTCGGGTCGTTCATTTGAATTTAAATATGGATCTGTATCATCGAAATACCAAAAATCGCTTTGCTGAGTTGAGTCTGCAATGGCATTTTCAGAGTTATCCTGAGTTGAAGAATAACTTCCTGAGCAAGCGCCAAGAATTATACCTATGAGTAGAATAAAGAAGATGCTTTTCATTATTGAACCTTTTGCTATATATAATAACAATTTATATCTAAGAAATATAAAAAACAATTGAATAAAAAACCCCTGAAATAATCAGGGGTTTTACATATTTTATAAAGATATAAGGCTAAATTAATTTCCGCCTTCTAATTCTTTGCCTCTATTGTAGAGTTCAAGACCTTCTTCAACACGGCCTTGTTGGGTAAGAGTAACACCCAGGCGTTTTAGCAAATCAGGATTTTCCGGTTCGATATCCATGGCTTGTCTGAAGTAGATCTCAGCTGTTATATAATCTTTAAGATCGAAATATACCTGACCAACCATAAGAAGAGCTTGTGTATCTTCAGGATCTAAAGCAACAACGATTTCGAACTGTTCTTTTGATGCTTCAATATCATAAAGGCGCAAATAGGTCAAACCAAGGTTGAAATAAAGATCTTTATTGCCTGGCTCTTCAATGATTAGACGATTATAAATATCAGCACTTTTTTCGTACTTGCTTTGTTCAAAGAGGAACTGTGCATAACGAAGGCCAATGGACATGTTTTTAGGTGATGCAACAAAGGCTTCTTCGTATATGAGGAGTGCTTCATCATTACGACCATCTTTTGCAAGTATACGTGCTTTTTCAGCTCTAAGCTCAGCATTTTTAGGGGCATTAGCGATAGCTTTATCAAGCTTTGCAATAGCTGTCACATTATTATTCATGAGTTCGCTGTGAATACGGGCGATCTGAATAGGTGCTTTGGAATCTGCGGGTTTAAGTTCAGCCGAAAGGCTAAAGAATTTTAAAGCCTTCGCCAGATCCGCATCACGATTTGTTGTCTCATTTTTTATCACTGTGTTGTAAAAACTAACAGCAGAATTGAAACATGCGCCATAAAGCTGTTCGCGCAATTGTTTCATGTTATCCGGCAAGTATGATCTATCGCGTTTGAGCGTTTCATCATAATATTTTTTTGCTTTGACGTAGTCGGTGAAACCGCTGTTTTTATTGGAGTATATCTCAACTGCCAATAAGTAGGGAACTTCCGGGCTTTCCGGTTCAATATCCAATGCTGTTAAAAAGTTATATTCGGCTTTCGCATAATCCTTTTGCTGAAGATAAACTTTTGCAGACGTCAATTCTTGTGATTGACATCCGAAAAATGTAAATGCTGCAACCAAGATAAGGATTGGAACTAAAATACGTGAACGTTTCATTATAAATTCTCCTCAAAATATTATTTTCCGTGAAATATATAATATTTATCATATAATAAAAAGGCAAAAACTTATTGAAAAGCGGAAAAATTTAAGGCCTATAGTTGAGAATAGGAATATCAAATTTTAAATTGTCAAGTGTAGAGACGCGATTTATCGCGTCTAAAAAAGTTTGAGTATGATATCAGAATATTTTATTTGCTATTCATTAAAAGAACAAATCCCGTTCGCCGTTTTTAATTCGTTCCAGGCGAATTCTGGTTTCTTTCTCGGTAGCGGGATCCGTCATTTTCTGCAAGTTCTCTTCAATAACTATCCAACCCTTTTCTGCGGTAGCATCGGGAGCATAATCTATCAGATATTCCGATAAGGTTAGCATGGCATTGGGTGTACAGTAGCGTTTGATGAAACCGGGTACTGAAAATTCCATAAAATGTTCACCGGTTCGGCCAACTCGATAACAACCCGTGCAAAATGACGGTAAATAACCCTGATCCAGAAGTTCATCGATGATCTCATTTAAGGAACGAGAGTCATTGATCTCGAATTGTTCGCGATTCAGGTTTTGAGAATCCTGTTCTTTTTCTGCATAAGAGCCCAATTCAAGTTTGGTTCCGCCATCTATCTGGGATACACCGAATGTTAGTGCTTCCCGGCGAATGGCGACAGGTTCGCGTGCCGTCAAGATCATGCCGGTATAAGGAACAGCTAAGCGTAAGATCGCAATAAGGCGGACAAAATCTTCGTCTGAAACCTCATATTTGGGGTCCACATCCGTTCCGGCAGCTGCTTTGATGCGCGGGAAAGAAATAGTATGTGGCCCGATATTATATACAGCTTCAAAATGGTTGGTATGTCTGAGTAATGCTAGAACTTCATATTTCCAATCGTAAAGACCGAACAGTGCACCAATACCAAGATCATCAATACCACCCTCCATAGCTCGATCAAGAGATGTCAGGCGCCAGATAAAATCACTTTTTGGACCAGAAGGATGATAATTTTTATATGTTTCGGGATGGTAGGTTTCTTGAAAGACCTGATAGGTGCCGATCCCGGATTCTTTAACTATTTTAAAACCCGCAATGTCTAATGGAGCTGCGTTGATATTGACTCGGCGAATTTCGCCCTTGCCTTTTTTAACACCATAAACCGTTTTAACCGTTTGAGCCATAAATTCAGCATCATATTCGGGATGCTCGCCATAAACCAGGATCAATCGTTTTTGTCCGTTTTCTTCGAGCGCTTCAACTTCCCGGATCATTTCTTCTTCAGAAAGTGTTGTACGAACTTGATCTGTATTTGAAACCCGGAAGCCGCAATATTTGCAATTGTTAACACATTTATTGCCGATATATAAAGGAGCAAAGAGAACGATACGATTACCGTAGATACGTTCTTTTAATGTACGAGCGCCGGATTTAATGGCTTCGATTAGTTCCGGATCATCGGCATTTAGTAGATCCGCAGTTTCTTCAAGAGACAAGCGCTCTTTGCTCAGGGATTTGTCGATAATATGACGTACATGTTCTGAAGTCGGTTTGGGACGATCAAGAAATTCATGGATCTCATCAGGGTCGATAAATGGCTTCATCGCTTCATCTGGTATACGATATATCTGCGGTTTAAATTTCATTTTACTCCTTATTAATAGCGAACATGAAATGTACGAATTACTATTTTAAAGTCCAATTAATTTCAAATGTTATAATTTAAAGTTTGGGAATTTGGAGCGTAAGAGTAGAGAGTAGGGAGTAGAGAGTAGGGAGTAGAGAGTAGGGAGTAGAGAGTAGGGAGTAGAGAGTAGGGAGTAGAGAGTAGGGAGTAGAGAGTAGGG
>DAOVOB010000019.1 GCA_030629925.1 Fidelibacterota bacterium | reverse complement strand
TAATGAGTTATGTTTGTTGATGTGTATGATATTGATGGCCTATTTCCACCACAGCCATTGAATATTTAATCCCGCATAAAAAGTGTTTCCAATAATAAAATCCGAAGAAGTGTATATCCCTTCGTAAAAATAATAATTCAGATCTTTACCCATTTTGAGTGGAGTTGAAACCTTAGCCGAGATTGCAAATGTCTGGATTTTGGCTTTCAACTCAAAATTGATCTTCCAGTCACCCACAGGTGCGCCGGCTTGTAAAAGATTATAGGAAAGAGTAGATGGATTAAATAAAACATTATTTGGATCATCATGAATGATGTATTGAGCATTGATATCGCCATCAAGCAAGAGATTGCCCTTAGCGAGTTTAGCATGAAATTTCATACCACCGGTCAGAATGGATCGCTCAGGATGATAATATCCTTCCCGTGGATTAACTATTTTATTGTAGGTGGCTCGGCTATAAAGTTCTATTGCCTCGGTTTTAAAACGGTACTCAGCTTTTGCATTTATGCCATAGAAATCATTATTTATGATCGAGTCGGGTTCGCCCGTCCGAACAAAGTCGTAATTAGCTTGCATATTTGCACATAGGTAATGGTGTTCGGAATCATGCTTTACTCCTGTTTTGATCCCGACGTATTGGTTTGCAGACTGCCTTAATGCCAGGCGTGATGAACGTGCTTTTGTGTAAATATGGATATAAAATGGATCCGGATAAACAGCAAGTTCTGCAATTGGGTGAATTGTACTTGTTGAGATTCGTAAAGAAGCATGACTCATAAATAATTTAGAACTATACCGGATACCGGGAAATATAAGCCAGGCCGGACCCTCGCGGTCTTCGTGGTGATAATACCAGTAATGAAAATTTGTGTATGCTGTAATAGATTTAGCAAATGAATATTGGAGTCCGACTAATTCATGATGAATATCATAAGTTCTCGAACTGGTATCAATTTGCTCAATGAGATTATAATCGATACTTCCAAGAACCTTAAATTTTGTCAAGATTTGATAATCAAAACTCAAACCGTTACTACTTATCTTGTGATCGGTAATACCTGTATTGAGAGTAATATTCTGGTCGTTTGTAGTATGATAATACTCAACAGCTCCTTTTTTATGTTGATAATGGAGTACCGCATCCGTTCGATATGTGGAATTGGGACCTTTATAATTTACAAATTTCAACCCTGCACTCCAGCGATGTGGGAAAGAGTAGGGAGTATATTTAGCAACAATGTCACTTGAAATTCCGAGGTTATATGATCTGCTTTCATCATTAGTAAAGATTTGATTCCAGGAGCCATAGCTTGATGAGGAATCTTGATAATCGTGATCAAAGAGAATAGCACCGGGTTTTAACCATGAAGTTGGGTAAGAAATCAAAGCAACCCGTTTGTCGGGATCAAATGTCGTATAATCTCCCCAGCTGTCAGTACTAAATTCGTAAGCTCCAAGAAAACTCAAGGTTAACAAGGTCAAAATTATTAAGCGTTTCATGCATTTTTCTCCAGATAATGTGGGTAATTTTTGTTTACATAGCGCAAAACAATAGGAAGGATTACTGCAAAGCTGATGGTATTTGCTATCATATTTATGAGGTAAAAGGGAATACCGCTGACAATGCTGGCAATGGTTTGCTCAAAAGTAAAACCGGAAGGAATTGTAAAGAAGATCGTTGTGATCACATTATAACTTACAGTAAGCAAAAAGCCGGCAAGTCCAAAAAAGAAAACTGCAAGCCAGGGTTTTTTTTCGATCACTTGGGGAATAAAGCTTCTATACGAGGCACCGGTGATAGCAATTAAAGCAAAAGATATCAATTGTGCCATTAGAAGCATAGGAAAAGCAAGGCTGGAACCAAAAGGATTGGCGATACTGAAGATCGCTTCACCAATAATCGCAACAAACAAACCACGTTTCCATCCGAGAAGTAAGCCGGATAGAAATGTAATAACAGTTATGTACTCTAAGTTAGGTATATAAGCGAAGGCATAGGCAAGTCCGAGAAAAAGAGCAAGAAATATGCCCGTTTCAGCGATCTTACGATTTTTTTTCAGAGTCTGTTTTGTCGTTTGTTGTGGTGTTTTCATTGAGCTCCTTGTTTGATTTATATAGTGGTACGCGGAAATAATTTTTTACAGAGGTCCATTCGCCGTCATCCAGTTCTTGGTTGATCGCAGTCTTCATCATATCCATACGTGCATCCAATTCGTCAAGGTAGTGGATCAGTAATGCTTCGGGGAAAACCGGTTTCTTGGGAGATTGATTTTCATACGCTCCTTGATGTGACAGCAGGATATGTTTAAGCTTTAAAGCAAGTTCATCGGGGAAATCATGAAGACCGGATATAGCTTTATCCACCATATTGTAACCCATAACCACATGACCTAGAAAATTACCTTCATCGGTATAGAGATTGTTTGGGTATCCGCTAAGTTCATCCAATTTGCCAATATCGTGCAGTAATATTCCAGCTATCACAAGTTCCTGGTCCAGTTTATATTGCTTGGCAGCATGAATACCAAGGTTCAGCATATAGACCATGTGCTCAAGGAAACCACCCATTGTGGCATGATGTAGTCGCAAAGAGGCAGGATGTTTTAGTATTTTGCCCCGATTATCAATGATTAGCAACTGTAAAATGGCTAATATGTGAGGATTGTTCACTTTATCAATCGTTTTTTCGACAAATCGCCATAATTTCTCAGAATTTTTCTCTGATTTTGGTAAAATCAACTCCCAAGAGAAACCTTTTGAGGCAAAATCTTCCTCATTAACGGGCACGATGCGTTTGATATTAAGTTGGCGATTTCCACGGTATTCTTCTACGATCGCTCTAACGCCCACAGGTGAGCCGGTTTCGATTATGGGCTCGATTTCACCCGCATGTTCCCAAATCTTACCGATTATAGTCCCTGAACGGTCAGATAAAATTACATCCAAATAAGGTTTCCCATCCCGTGTTAATTTTAAGTGTTTTTCCTTTAATAGCAGATAGGCGCGGACTTCTTGGTTCGCTTTGAAGCTCCGTATGGTTGATAGTGGTATGTTTTTTTTCATAATTCATCCCCAATTAGTTTGTAGAATGTATAAAAAAAACTTTGCATTTTAAAGAAAGTATTATATTTTTCACCAAACTAAGCAAGCAAAAGAAAATATTATAGGAAATAGTATGATGAAAACTACTATTGGGCGTCTGGTTTTAATAACATTGATTATGTCATTTGGCTTATCAATGCTTTTTGCCGGTACAACAGGAAAAATTTCCGGTCAAGTGATCGACCAGTCAACAGGAGATCCGCTACCCGGATGTAATATCTTGGTAGATGGAACTATTCTGGGAGCTGCAACAGATATTGACGGGAATTATTATATTCTGAATATTCCTCCGGGAAACTACACCTTACGATTCCTGATGATCGGATACGGTCAACTTAGGATGACGGATGTAAATGTTCAGGTCGATTTTACGACGAGCATTGATGCATCCTTAAGTGTTGAAGTAATGAAAGGTCAGGAAGTGACCGTTGTTGCTGAACGTGCCATGATCCAGAAAGATCTTACGTCGACAACGTCAGTTATAGGCGCAGATGAAATGGAATCCCTGCCGGTTACGGAAATTGGGGACGTGCTTGCTATGCAGGCCGGTTATGTAGACGGATCGCTACGAGGCGGACGACGCGGTGAGGTCATGTACATGATCGACGGTGTCCCAATGACCGATTCCTATGACCGCTCTTCCACTGTAGATGTTAATACATCAATGGTACAGGAACTACAGATCATTTCAGGTGCTTTTAATGCTGAGTATGGCCAGGCTATGTCAGGTATTGTTAATATTACCACAAAACAAGGTTCCGATGATTTCGGCGGCCATGTTGAAGTATATTTTGGCGATCATATCAGCGGCCATGAAGAAATATTTCCACGCGTCAATCGTGTTGAACCTTTTTCAATAAATAATATTGAGCTCGGTATTCACGGTCCTATCATCCCCGGCAAGCTTTACTACTACTTGAATGCCCGTCATATTTATTATGACGGTTACAATAAGGGCCAGCAACGCTATACGCCTTTTGCTTATGCTGAAGAAACAGGTTTCAATGAAGTAGCCCTCTTGGATTCAAGCACAATGTTGGGCTCCGGAGATTGGGTTGACATGGGTTGGAACCGGAAGAATTATTTACAAGGTCAGTTGATCTATCGCTTAAACAATAAAGCTCGCGTTTCTTATAATATGATCTACGATAACAGACGTTCTCAGAGTTATGATCGTGGTTGGATGTACAATCCCGATGGATTGGGAACGAGTGATAATATCGGCCAGACTCATATTGTGAAATATCAGCATCAGCTTTCACAAACAACATTTTTTGATCTTGCTTATACTTACGGTAATAAATTATACAGAGGATATTATGATCATTTTGAGTTGACCGATGCAGATACAAATCTTCTGGTTCATCACGAAATGCAAAATTCTTTCCCTTATCAATTTCATATTGGCGGTACACAAAATGGCTGGAATGAGAGAAACAGTGGATACAATCTTGGAAAATTCACCATGACATCTCAGTTGAACCAGACACATCAATTAAAGATCGGTGCCGAATACAAACAAAACCATCTGGCTTGGGAATCATGGGAATATCGTCCGGCTGCAAATGAAGAATCCTTTAATTCGACTGAACCCTATATCACCCCAACTCGTCTTGCAGATACAACGATTTACTCCAGTTCCTTTGAAGTCAATCCGGTTGAATTTTCGGCATTTGTTCAGGATAAGATCGAGTTAAAAGATTTTATTGTAAATGTTGGTGTGCGTATAGATTACTTTAATCCCAAATATGTTGTTCTTGCCGATCCAAGTGATCCTGATATTTACAATCCGATCAAACCCGGAAATCGTTTTAATGATATCAATGGGAATGGTGTTCAAGATGCAGGTGAATCAAGCAAGAGCATTGAAGACAGACAAGCATACTGGTATGTGGATGCATCTCCAAAAGTTGCTGTGTCACCTCGCTTGGGATTTTCTTTTCCCATTTCCGACCAGGGAGTATTTCACTTCTCATACGGACATTTTTTTCAAACACCTAATTACACTTATTTATATAACAACCCCAGTTTTCAATTGGGAAGCGGTACAGGACATCAGGGAACGATCGGCAATGCTAATCTTGAATCCGAAAAAACGATTGTTGGTGAGATCGGATTACAACAACAACTCAGCAGCAATTTATCGGCTGATCTGACCGTCTATCTAAAAGATGTGCGAGACCTGACAGGTACACGTGCGGATGTGATCGAGGTTTTTGGTGGTTCTAAATACTATTCTAAGATTGTCAACAGTGATTTTGCCGTGATCAAAGGAGTCACTTTTTCTTTAAACCAACGTGATCCAAGTGGGCTTTATGTTGGTGCGGATTATACCTTCCAGATAGCAGAAGGAACGGCATCAGATCCTTATGCTTACATGAATGCCGTTTCAGGCGGTTCGGATCCGGAAGTTCAATTATTATCGCTTTCATGGGATCAACGCCACACCATCAATGTTGTGGGTGGTTATAATACTCCTTTTTGGGGTTTTAATGCGGTTGCCAGTTACGGTAGCGGACTTCCTTATACGCCGCGTGCAAGTGAAGATATAACCTCACTGCTTGAAAATTCTGAAAGCAAACCTGCTACATTCAATGTTAATGTTCAGGGATTCTATCGCACACAGATCGGTTCGCTAAAACCGGAATTCTATATTCGTGTTACAAACCTCTTTGATACACTGAATGAAACAGGTGTTTATAATGATACGGGTCGCGCAGGATTTACGGGAGAACAAGCTAGAATAGAAGCGCTGAATGTAGCGATCCCTGTTAATACGATCGCAGAATTATTCAATTCACCCTATAATTACTCTGAGCCACGGCGCATAGAGATTGGCATGAGGATAAATTTATGAAAATATTAAAAAAATTGATCATGTTATTGTTTATCGTGACACTGATGTTTGCCCAAAGCGGACCTGAATACCGGCGATCAGCCGTGCATAATGCGAATCTGGTTCGTACTGTTTTCGGTAACTGGGGTGTGGTTGGCCAACCGACAGGAAAAGGTCCTCGTGGTGCATGGTTGTTTGATACCAATGGCTATATTGGAGATATTTCTCCGATGGTTGGAGCAGAAGTAACTTATTATGATGCCGATCAGGACAGTACCTATACATTTAACAGTGTTGTGGTATGCCCTATTGACCGTCCTCGTACTCAAGCAGAAGAATCCAATGATGGAAAGCTCTGGACATTTGAACCGGTCGGTGGATTTTTTAATGCCAATCAGACAAGCATTGCGATAAGCACAAATCCGAATTCATGGCCTGCTACTTGGCCGGATAAGATGAGTGATGCAGATGATCCCGGTTGGAGAGGATCTTGGAATGGATATTTTGGTAAGAGTGTTTTTTCTGCCGATCAGGAAAGTTATTATGTTATGGACGATAATAATGACGAAGAATATAATCACCGTTCGAATACTGCCGGTCGCGTTAGCGGATTTCCCGGTTATAAATTTAAACCGGACAGTACGGATCTAACCCGTAATGGATTGGGACTGGAAGTGAAAGTCCGTGGCATGCAGTGGCAACAATTTCTTGCTTCTGATGTAATTTTCTGGCTCTATGAAGTAACAAACACATCAACAACAGATTATAACAAAGTCACATTCGGTATGGTCTGTGGAACTTATCTTGGTGTAACATCCACAGAAGATTATGGTGAATATGATGATGATTGGTCATTCTTTGATGTTGAAAATGACATTACCTATACCGGTGATTTTGACAATAATTGTAAACGAAATCCCAAATGGCAGGGTCCTGTTGGATTAGTCGGTTATGCTTTTCTTGAAAGCCCCGGCAATCAATATGACGGTATCGATAACGATGGCGACAATAGCGTTGAAACATATCCGGCCTTGGCTTTTTCGGCTCCAAAATTCACAGCAAGTGATTTTGATACCGTTGTTTACAATATAGGTGATCAGGTTGTGGTTATCGATAATGATTATAATCGTTCTCTTGTCACCATTACAACAGATCCTCAGGTAATTACAACACGGGGTATGACCATAACCATTGAAGCGGGTATAACAAAGCTGATCGAGGGTAATAGGATTGATGAATTCTATAACGTGAATCAAAACGTTTATGATGGAATTGATAATGATCTCGACGGCTTGATCGATGAAAACTATATCTACCATTATCGCCAGATCCGCATGAAACGGGAAGCGGATAAATATGATATAGATAATGACGGTGATAAGGATGAGATCATCAATGTTGTTCTTTATGATAAATTGAATCCCGTGTCTTATATCGATTATTTTACCGGATTAGGCGAGAGCGACCCCATGATCGATGAAAAACGTGATGATGGTATCGATAATGACGGCGACTGGAACATGGCTTTTGATGATGTGGGTGCCGATGGTAAAGATAATACCAATGATTATGGTGAAGGTGATGGACTGCCAACAGCCGGCGAACCGAATTTTGACGCTACAGATGTTGATGAATCTGATCAAATAGGTCTTTCATCTTTTAACTATTTTACTCCTTCCAATGAATATCCCATGGATGATGATGATCTGCTTTGGGATTGGATGAAACCGGGGTATTTTGATCTGCCGACCAATATTCAGAATGGTGAACCTGTTGCCGGTGAAGATGGTGACTTTATTTACGGTTCAGGGTATTTCCCGTTACGAGCAGGTGAAACCCAGCGTTTCTCTCTGGCTTTGGTTTACGGTCATGATATGGATGACCTTTATAAAAACAGACAAACCGTACAAAAAATATATGACAGTGATTATCGTTTTCCATCACCTCCCGAAAAACCAATTTTAACGGTTGTGCCGGGTGACGGACAGGTAACATTGTATTGGGATCGTGGAGCGGAAGAATCCATTGATCCGGTAAGCAAAGAAAAGGATTTCGAAGGTTACAAGATATATAAAGCCACCGATTCGGATTTTAATGAACTTTATACCGTGACCAACGCAAATGGTGTTGTTACAGGTTATAGGTCATTGGAACAATACGATCTTGATAATGATATTTCCGGAATGTTCGAAGCAAAATCAGAACTTTTTCAAGAAGCAGACGGTTATACCGTAAATCTTGGAGATAACACCGGATTGCAACATTCTTATATTGATAATGATGTGATCAATGGTAAACAATACTATTATGCGGTTGTTGCTTATGACCGTGGTGATTCAGATGCGGATATTTACCCTTCGGAAAATACTAAGTTCATCTCCATTCAGGCGGATGGTTCTGTGATAACGGATATTAATACGGCTGTCGTACGTCCTCAGCCTGAGGTTGCGGGTTATGATGCTCTCAATGCCAGTACCTTGCTTTTCCATGAAGAGGGTCCAGGTACCGGAGCGATCGCTTACAATATTCTTGATGAAACGAAATTAACAGATCATACTTATCGCGTAAGTTTTTCGGATACAAAAACAGACAGTATTGATAATAATGACAACGGTTCTTTTGATCTTGAAGATCCAAGGGAATACACGCCCTATACAACTTCATATACCGTTATGGATATTACCGGTTTCACCGAAACTCTGGAAGTGGATACATCATATACTTATCTTGTAAATGAACATTTGATCTATCACAGTTTATTGATCGCTGAAGCGGATTATCCTGATGATTATATTGATATAGAAGAATTTGTCATAGATACACTTCGTGGCCGAATTAAATTGATTGATGGTAGTGCATATGAAAAAGCTGATTATGTTCTGAACTATCAATATTATCCGATCTATCAGAGTGCTAATATTTATGAATCGCCCTACGCGGATGAAACCAAAGATTCCGATATTTTTGACGGAATTGAATTGGATTTCACAAATCATTGGACAATTCAAAAAGATGAAGAAGCAACAAGCTGGAATACAACAGATGGTCGCTCAATGGATTTCTCGATGAACTCTTTTACCTCTGTTCTTAATGGTGATACTTTGGTCGGTATTCCATATCCTGCAGACTATGAAATGCGATTTACGGATTCCACGGTTGCTGGATATACGACACCGCAAATTCTAATTGATGAACTCTATTCCGGTCTGCCATCATTTCTAAGACCCACTCCAGTCAGTACAAATTTCTACTTGTACAATGTGATCGATTCAGTGATCGTACCCTTCATCTTTTCAGGCGGCTATAAGAATAGCTCGGATATTTATGAATTATCAAACGGGGCTATGCTGTCAACATTCTTTTACTTACCTGATGATACGGATTACACCAAGTCATACTACTCATGGGTCATTACCTTTAGGAATCAGGGTGAAGTTGATCGATTTATTGATGGGGATGTTTTAAGCATGATAACTGAAAAACCCTTCCGTAACGGAGATGTTTTTGAGTTTACAACTGAGGCACCTGTAGTTAATTCCGATCTGGCAACGAATTCTTTAGAGAATGTCCAGGTTGTTCCTAATCCCTATATTGTCGCGAATAATATGGAAGCGCCGCTTCCACCTGCTGTGACGTCCGGGCGAGGGGAGCGCCGTATCGAATTTAGAAAACTACCTACGGATGCGAAGGTTTATATCTTTACATCAATGGGTTCTTTAGTTAAAACCTTGAATCATGATGGCGATATACACAATGGCACCTTAGCCTGGAATCTAAAATCCAGTGAAAATCTCGATGTTGCTTTTGGTGTTTACTTCTATGTGATCGAGTCCAGCGCGGGTAAAAAATCCGGAAAGATTGGGGTGATCAAATGACAAGGAACAAGAATAATACTATGAAGAAATACATCTTTACTTCATTGCTGATACTTGCCATTGGAAGCGGTCTGTTCGCACAGGATAAGGTCGGAACTACCGCGGCAAACTTTCTAAACATCCCCATTGGCGGTAAAGCTATTTCTATGGGCGGCGCTTATACGGCCATCTCTGATGATCCGACAGCATTGTTTTGGAATCCCGGTGCGATGTCACGGGTTGGACGCTCTGATGTTTATACTTCAATTACAAACTATTTTGTAGATGCCCAGCATACCTGGTTTGGTGCACAATATATGCTGACACCCAGTGATGCTATCGGTATTAGTCTGAACAGTTTAAGTTATGGTGATTGGGAACAGGTAACTACAGTAGAAAAACCGGATGGAACAGGCGAATATTGGCAAGCAAGTGATATGGCATTGGCTGTGACATATGCACGAAATATGACGGATCGTTTTTCGATTGGCGGCAGCATAAAATACATACACCAACAGATATATAATGAATCAGCCTCAACCGTCGCAGTCGACCTTGGTTTGTTGTTCATAACACAATTCAATGGCCTTCAGATCGGTGCAAGCATTCGGAACTTTGGTGGATCACTTGAAATGCGTGGACGTGACCTGCTAACACAAGTTGATCTAGATCCGGAAAGCCAGGGCAATAATGAAAATATTGTTTCTTACCTGAAAACGGACAAATGGGCAATTCCCTTGACCTATGTGATCGGTGTTTCCATGCCTGTGATCGATAAAGGTTGGAATCGTCTTGTCCTTGCCGCTGATGTCATGCGTCCGACCAATGATGCTCAAACCCTGAATATGGGTTTGGATTGGCGTATTGCTGACATGGTAAGTATACGTGCAGGCTATCAATCACTTTTTAAAACAGAACGGGAAAATGGCTTAACACTTGGTGTAGGTCTTGATTTGGAAATATCCGGTATGGCTATCGTATTTGATTACAGTTTTCAGCATTTTGGTAAATTGGGGATGTTGAATACAACCTCCCTGGCATTAACATTTTAAAAGAATGTAGAGACGCAAGATCTTGCGTCTTGACAGTATGTATAAAATCAAGAAAGAAGAAATGAGAAAAATGAACATAAAACAAGAGACAAGAAACAAGAAACAAGAAAAGGAGAAAAAAATGAAAAAAATTCTTGTAATCTTAATGGTCATGTTGGCTACGTTTGCATTGGCAGATATCAATGTAACGTACGTAGTAAACATGTCTACACTTACAGGTATGGGTGCAACAGACTCAACATATTCTGTGCAACTTTGTGGTTCAGATAATGATGTTGCTCTAACATGGACCGATGCCTCATCGCTTACAACTAATGTTGGTGGTGATTATTGGGAACTGGAAGTAACATATCCGGATTCCATGGTTGGTGATGATATAGCGTATAAGATCCGCTACAAAGGTAATGATGAAGATGGATATCACTGGGAAAATTTCCCCGGTGGCGGTGATCGTCATTATACAATGCCAACAGTAGATACAGTCCTTCAGGTTGCCTATGTAAATACTGGTTGGGATCCTCCCTATACACCTACAGATTCTGTGGATGTTTTCTTCCGGATTAATATGAGTGCGGATGAAG
>DAOVOB010000078.1 GCA_030629925.1 Fidelibacterota bacterium | reverse complement strand
GGAGTGCGCAGTCGAAAGATCTATTCATGAAAACGAATATCTCTTACTCCAAAAATGTTAATGGTTTGAGATTTCTCCGTTTCACTTCGTTTCAGTCGAAATGACATCAAATATTATTTGTGATTTATATTAAGATCCCGAAATTTCTTCTTGCTTCTTGCTTCTTAATTAACATCTTGTCAAAAATACCAACTCAGCTTAAATTTGAGTCTAATAAAAAGGAATTTAATAAATGGATCAAATCGAATCACTCAAATTAGTACATACACAGTATCAGGCCATTCGTAAAGAAGTTGCAAAGGTTATTATCGGTCAAGATGATATTCTTGAGGCCTTGCTTATTGCATTTTTTTCCAAGGGACATGCACAGCTTGTAGGTGTTCCCGGATTGGCGAAAACCATGATGATCCAATCTCTCGCGGATGTAATGGATCTTCACTTCAAACGTATCCAATTTACGCCGGATCTCATGCCTTCAGATATTACCGGTACGGAAGTGATCGAAGAGAATAGACAGAGCGGTAAAAGAGAATTCCGTTTTATTAAAGGCCCCATTTTTGGAAACATTATTCTTGCCGATGAGATCAACCGGACGCCCCCGAAAACTCAATCAGCCCTCCTTGAAGCAATGCAGGAACAGCAAGTAACCGCCGCGGGTACATCCTATGCTCTTGAAGCACCTTTCTTTGTTTTGGCAACACAAAATCCCATTGAGCAGGAAGGAACCTATCCTCTACCTGAAGCTCAACTTGATCGTTTTATGTTCCAGTTAAATGTTGGCTACCCCAGTGCTGAAGAATAAAAAGAGATCGTAACCCGTACAACGGGGACAGCTACGGTTTCATTAAAAAAGATCATTTCCCGTGAAGAACTAATTGAGATCCAGAAACTTGTTTCAAGCTTGCCCGTTGCCGAACATGTAGTGGATTATGCCGTAAATATGGTCCGCTCAACTCGTCCGGTGGAATCTGAAATATCTATGGTAAAAGATTATGTCAAATGGGGTGCCGGTCCCAGGGCATCTCAATACCTGATCATTGGAGCAAAGACTCGCGCAACCTTGTTGGGTAAAATGACTCCGGATGAGGAAGATATCAATGCAGTTGCACCTCAAGTACTGCGTCACCGTATTTTGCGTAACTTTAAAGCGGAAGCTGATGGTGTATCCATGGAAGATATGATCAAGCAACTTATCCAGGCCCATCATGTCTGAATTGGATTACAGTCCCGGATCGATCATTGATCTCGGGAACTTGCGTTTTCAAGCTAAGACCATCGTGGAGGGATTGATGCTGGGATTACACAGCTCACCTTATCATGGTTTTTCAGTGGAATTTTCTCAGCATCGGCAATATATGCCGGGTGATGATATCCGCCATATCGACTGGCAGATCTATGGCAAAACAGACCGTTACTATATCAAACAGTACGAAGAAGAAACTAACCTGAATACTTATATATTAGTTGATAATAGTGCTTCAATGGGATTTTCGGGCGAGAGTGCTGTTAGCAAATATCAATATGCTCAATTAGTGGCAGGAGCTTTATCCTGGTTATTGATCAATCAAAACGATGCGGTTGGATTAGCAATATTTAATGAGAAGATAGAAAGCTTATTTCCACCAAAATCTGTGAATTCATATCTTAATGAGTTGCTTATAGCACTTCAAAAAACAAAATGCTCAAAGCATACACACATAGGAGAGACTCTCCACAATATTACGGAAAAATTACCGAGAAAAGGCCTCGTCATCTTAATATCTGATCTTTTAGACGATAAAGAAGCTATGATGAAGGGACTGAAACATATACGGTATCTTGGCCATGATGTGTTGGTCATTCAGCTTTTAGACCCCGGTGAGTGGGAATTAAAACAATCCCGAAAACATCGCTTCAAGGATATGGAGAGTGGGGAAGACATTAAGTTAGATGTCCGGCAGATCAAAGATGAATATCATAATAAAATTCGTGCTTACTGTGACGAGATCAATCGAGAATGTGGAGAAAACCTTATTGATCATACACTTATCTTAACAGATATGGATTGTCGTATTGCCTTGATGGAATTCTTACGCAAGCGAAATAGATTGTATTAAACTCTTTTATTGAAATGCATAAAAAACCATTTGAATTCAATTATCAATTAATTAAGTTATTTCTACCAGAATAATAATGAAGGAGGATTTCTATGAAAAATCAAAGAGTTATTGTAGCGATTTGTGCACTTCTACTTGTTTTTTCTGTCGTTTTAATGGCAGAACCGGTAAAAGTGATTGCGGTGCATTACGGTAATCCGGATTATGCTGAAGCTTTGACAAGGGAAAATTACCCCGGATTTGAATTTTATACCACCGATGGGTCTGAGTGGATGTATCAGGTTGAAAACACTCTATTTATTGGTACTAATCCAAGTCATCTTGAAGGATTGTATGGAGAGATCCCGGAAAAGATGGGCTTTTCAGCTAGCTATGCAATTGAAAAAGGTTCAGATATGCCATATAAGTTAGGTGTTATATATCTAATTGGCAGCAATGGCGTAATAGTGGCCCAAAGCGGACCTCAGGCAAATTTTATTGATGGTGAGGAATATTGGGCTGATTCCAATAATATGAAGAAACTTCTTAAGAATCTTAAAAAGAACAAATTTCCAAAGGTCTTACCTATATCTAAGCAAGTTTATTTTAAATCAACTCCTATTGGAGAATATGAACCGTATAAAAAATCAATAGTCGATAAAAAGGCATCTGGACTTATAGGATGGAATGTTCCCGAAGTCTGTGTTTATGATGGAGAAGGTAAAAAACATAAGCTGCCTGATCTTGTAAAAGATGAGAATTGTTTTATTGTTTTTTATACAATGAATGCTGTCCATAAAAAAGAAGGAAATCGGAAAACAGGCGAGATCATAAATGAATATGATGAAGAAATTCCTGTTAATGCTGAGAAAGAAATGGCCGGAGTCGCAAAAAATGCTGAAAATGCTCAAACAAAAGAAGATATTCAGAACATGTTCAAATCTATGTTAAAAGCAACAGCAGAAAACATAAATTCTTTTTATGGCGATGCGGTTGGACCACTTGAAATGGCCAAAAAGGTTAATGGATCAGTAAAATAGAAAGATCAGCAAATCATAAAACACCAATTTCTTTCGGAATTGGTGTTTTATTTTATTCGCAAATAATTAATACTATTCGTGCACTTTTTATGATATATTTCATTTGAAATATGAATAATGGGATTCAATGAAAAAATTATATTTTCTTTTTAGTTTATTGTCTTTTCTAATTGTTTTTGCTGCCATACCGGCAGGTTATTATGATGATGCGGCAGGATTATCTGGTACTTCTCTCCGTCAAGCATTACACAATATTATTGATGGGCATACTGAAAAAACGTATGATCAAGTTTGGGATGCTTTTCCTACGACTGACCTTCGTCCCATTGGTACTTATGGAGCTGATTATATTTGGTGTATGTATACCCATCAGGAACTATACTATGATGACGATCAACAAGGTAATCTCACGATGGATCAGTACACAACATATAATCGTGAACATTCTTGGCCAAAATCTTGGGCAAATGAAACGTATCCTCATTATACGGATTTATACCACCTCTATCCAACCCAATCAAACTCAAATACAAATCGAAGCAATTTACCCTATGGTGAAGTCGAAACAGCGACATATACAACAGCAAATGGTACTCAAAAAGGTGATGCTCGAGCAGGTTTAGGCTACGTTGGAACTGTATTCGAGCCTATTGACGAATATAAAGGTGATCTTGCCCGCACCTATTTCTATATGACCACACGCTATTACACCGAAGATGCCGGATGGGATTCATCTGGAATGACAGTTAAGTGTGAGCTAAGAGATTGGGCACTTGATATGCTTCTTGACTGGCACAGCAATGATCCGGTCAGTCAAAAAGAACTTGATCGCATCGAAGCTGTTTATGCCATCCAGGAAAATAGAAATCCATTTATTGATCATCCAGAGTATGTCGATTCTATATGGAATGCAGCAAGTGTAAGTATTACGGCCCCCGCAGCACAAGCTGCATCATCTATAGAAACAGATAGATTTACTGCAAACTGGACTGCTGTTGCAACTGCAACCGGGTACAAACTTTATGTATCGGAGCAGGCAGATTTTGCTTCATATATAAGCTCTTATGGTCCTAAAGATGTTGGAAATAATTTAAGTGAGGTCGTTAGCTCCTTGTCATCATCAAGGACCTATTATTATCGCGTCAGATCATATAAAGATGGCTCGGAAAGTAGCAATTCCAACTCTGTGAGTGTTACGACTTCAACTCCTGCCTCAGTGGGTGATGGGGGCATTTTCTTTTCGGAATATATTGAAGGATCATCAAATAATAAGGCTTTAGAAATATACAATGCTAGCGGTGGAGTAATTGATCTTTCAGATGTAGATGTGAAATTATATTCCAATGGTGGCACCTCTCCAAGTAGTACGGCAACCTTAAGTGGTTCCTTGGCAAATGCAGAAGTATATGTACTTGCAAATGGCTCAGCAAATGCCGCGATCTTAAGTGAAGCAGACATAACCAGTGGTGTTGTTAATTTTAATGGCAATGATGCAGTTGAATTATACTACGAAGATATTCTTATTGATATAATCGGCATTGTTGGTTCTTCGGCAACTTATGCTATGGACATAACCTTGGTCCGAAAACCTGAAGTGATTAAAGGAAACACCACTTATACAGCCTCCGAATGGACAAGCTACTCAATAGATGAAACAAGCTATTTGGGCTCACATACCGTGAGCGAAATACCAACAGCTATTTTCTTGCATTCTTTTAATGCACATTATGTTTTAGGGAGTGTCAGTTTACAATGGTCAACAGCGAGTGAGATCGAAAATGCGGCATTCCAAATTTTTCGGAATAATGAATTTATTGCTTCGGTAGAAGAATCAGGAACGACTTCAGTCACAAAATATTACGAATACATTGATAAATTAGTTGAACCGGGACAAACATATACTTATCTCTTGAATGATATTGATTATAGCGGAAATATTAAATCGCATGATGCAATGTCCGTAACATTAAGTACTCCGGGCGAAGGGTATCAATTATTACCGGAAGGAAGTATTGGAGCAGCATATCCAAATCCTTTTAATCCAACTACAATTCTTCCGATTTCTTTAAAAGAAACTGCTGTTGTTCATATAACACTACATGATGTTTTTGGCAGGAAGCAAATGGATATTGTCAATAAACAATTTTCTCCTGGAGAATACACCCTTCCAATAAATGTTTCTGATCTTCCAAGTGCTGTTTATTTCCTCCATGTTTACATTGGGAAAAACATGCACACCCAAAAAATTGTATTATCTAAATAATCATAGTTTACTAAACTATATCAAATTATTACTCAATCGGATAAATGATTTAAAATTATTTCAAGAATAAATGTTTCTCCTTTGTCTATAAATAATTATTTGATAAGTTATTACGAAATTTGATAAATGAGCTTAATTGTAATAGAAACAAATCAATATATGGGATAAATATGGCAGCACCTCGTGGAGAAAGACTCATCATTACTTTACTCGGTCGACGTAACGTAGGCAAATCCTCTTTGATCAATGGAATCACGGAGCAAGACATATCGATCGTTTCAAAAACTCCGGGTACCACAACTGACCCAGTGGCAAAACATTACGAACTTATCCCTGTTGGACCCGTAACATTTTACGATACTGCCGGTATTGATGATATCGGGGAATTAGGTAAACAGCGTGTAAAAGCAACCCGTCGGGTTCTATGGCGTTCTGATGTAGTTATGCTGGTCTTTGATAAAAATACTCTGGATGAACATGACAAGAACACCATTCACGAATTGCGTGATATGGAAATTCCATTTTTGCTCGTATTCAATAAAACTGACCTCTATAAACCTGCAATGGAAACTCTGAACTATCTTGATAAAGAAGAGTT
>DAOVOB010000001.1 GCA_030629925.1 Fidelibacterota bacterium | reverse complement strand
TTCATGTTAAAACCATTGAACACGATAGTGCCAATTCACAGTTTGAATCATGGTATTTGGGCAATCATCAGAATATTCGTGTTGGTAGCGGCATGTACATCGCACATATCGATATGCCGGATATTGACAGAGAGAAGATCCTGAAATTTATGATTGTAAGAGGCGGGATCTATTAGAATTGACAATTGACAAAGAACAATTGACAATTAGAATATCTTGTTATTAGTGAAAAATATTACCGTGAACTGAAGAAATATTTGCAATAAAATATTTTACCGTAAAATAATTGATTGTTATCACAGAATTATCTAAGTACTTAAAAAGTAAATAATTTCCAATTGTCAATTGAATTGTCCTTTGTCAATTGTCAATTATGAATTGTAAATACAAAGCCCTCCACCGGTGAGGTGAAGGGCTTCTCTCAAAAAGAGGTAGAGGGTTTTTATTTTTGCTTAAAGAACTTTCTTACATAGGCCGGGACATTCATATTATCTTTTTGTGTTTCATCTAAGGGATAAATGGTAGTGTCCAGTTGAATTGATTCTCCAAAAACAGGGATCTCAGTATTTTCTACACTGGGAACTTTGGGGCCTTCGAATATTTTTATCTGCTCTTTTTTGGGAGCGCTTGCCATGGGTTCCGTATCATCGCTTGGTACTATTTCGATCTCGGGAAGAGCATGAACCGGCAATGGTTCGAGTTCCTGTGGTGTGTCTACGGCATTCATATCAAGCCCCGTCGCAATAACCGTTACAGAGATCTCATCTTTCATGCTCTCATCGATCAAGGCGCCGAATACGACATTTGCGTTTTCACCCGCTTCTTCATAGATCATCTTTGCTGCTTCACGGACTTCGTTCAGTTTCATGTCCAATCCACCCGTAAAGTTGATCAATAAGCCACGTGCGCCTTTAATAGAGTTACTCTCTAGCAGGGGACAATGAATAGCGTTCTCAACGGCTTTAACGGCACGATCAGGACCGCTGGTGCGACTGACACCAATAACCGCAGGACCTCTGCGTTTAATAATGGTTCTAACATCGGCAAAATCAAGATTGATCAATCCATTCTTGGTGATCAGATCCGATATTCCGGTGGTACCTTGATTTAGGATAGAATCAGCAATGCTGAATCCATCAAGACAATTAGTTTTATCATCAATGATGTCAAAGATCTTTTCATTGGGAACAACGATCAATGTGTCAACATGTTCTCTGAGGCGTTTAATACCTTCCAATGCTTGTTTATTGCGCAATGTGCCTTCAAATTCAAAAGGTTTTGTAACAAAACCGATCGTCAAAGCACCGCTGTTCTTAGCGATCTCTGCAATAACCGGAGCAGCCCCTGTTCCTGTACCACCGCCCATGCCTGCGGTAATAATGATCATATCCGTATCCCGTACGATATCTTCAATACGATCCTTACTTTCCAAAGCCGCGTGGTAACCGATAGACGGGTCTGTTCCTGCACCGAGTCCACGTGTCTTATTGGCTCCGATCTGTATTTTTGTTTCAGCTTCGTTCACGCTTAATGCCTGTGCGTCTGTGTTGATTGCTATAAATTCCACATTCGTCAGTTTTTCTGTGATCATTCGTTGTATGGCATTTCCACCTGCGCCGCCAACTCCGATAACCTTGATCTGTGCTCTCTGCTCTTTTAATCCATCATATTCGATCAACATAGGATCCTCCGTTTCATTATTTTTAATTTTATTATTTTCTAGAAAAATTCCGATAAACGTTCTCTGATCTTATTCCATAGGGTGATTTTAGATTGACCGGATGGAAACTTAGGTTTTAGATTGCATTTATTTGCTGTGTGTAATAATCCAATTCCGGTGGCAAAATCCGGTGTATAATCTTCTTTTTCCAATCCATTCATATGAATTGGATAACCAACGACACAATTCATTCCGAAGATCTCTTCTCCAAGATGTTCAATACCTCTAAGAAGTGAACCGCCACCCGTCAGAACGATACCGGCGTTTAACTGCATTCCTTTCAGGTGTTCACGAGATAATAGAAGGATCTCGCGGACCCGAGCTTCAATAAATTCCGAAAGTAATCCGGAATTCATGGCAATATCCACTTTTCCATTGACGGGTTTGATATAAAATTCTTTAATTCCTTGTGACTTTGCCAATTTTGCGGTTGAAAAACCGTATTGCTTCTTAATGCGTTCAGCTTCAGTAAATGAAGTTCTTGCCAATGATGCAATATCGCGAGTCACAATTTCACCACCGTATCCGACGATTTGTGTGCTGACAAGATGACCGTTATTAAAAATAGTGATATCTGTTGTGCCGCCACCTATATCGATAAGACAGACACCCAGTTCCTTTTGATCGTATGTTAAAACGGCTTCAGCAGATGCCAGAGGCTCTAAAACGATATCATCCACGTTCAGGCCGGTCTTCTGTACACAATTGATGAGATCACGTGCATTGTTGATCGCCGCCGTGATCACATGAGCTTTTAAAGTCAGTTTACTCCCGGACATCCCAAGCGGATTTTTAACGATCATTTGATCATTTATGATATATTCTTGGGGAATTATATGAATGATCTCACGATCGATCCCGATATTGATGTTCTTTATTGAATCTTCAAGATTGAGCATATCTTTTTCATCAATGGTATTGACTCGTTTGCTACTATCCTGTCTGTTGATTGGAATAGCGTGTTCCGTATCCATACTACGGATATGATCACCGGCTATTCCCACGGTAACTCCACTGATCTTCTCTATATTCGCTTTCTTCATTGCGAGAGAGACGGAAGCTTCGATGGATGCCCGCATTTGATCGATATCAATGACCACTCCACTTTTCATACCTGAAGATGGGACTTTACCTATACCAAGTATATGGTATTCCGAGACACTGCTATCGTATTCGCCAACGATCGCGCAGATCTTCGTTGTCCCAATATCCAGGGCGCTTAAAATTGTTTTTTCGTTCATAGTTTTACTCATTGGTTAATCCCGTACAATTACTTGACCGTTAAAACGCAAACTGACATATTTATAATCACGCATATCAATATCTTCTTTTTCCATTTTAGAAATAAATGCATCAAGAATATCAAAGCGCTTCTCAAGATCGTTCTTTCCAAGATATACTTTGGGGTAGTCATCGGCCTTTTGAATGATCCACCCTTTATCTTCAGACCATGTGATATGCGAACAATAACTTTTTACTTCCTCACTGAACTGCTGTACATAATTCACAAAATTGATGGCATATCGGATATCCGGATGAAATGTGGGTTTTCCCATTTCAAAAGGAAGCTCCCGGTCTACGCCGGTAATGACCGGCATGCTGTTAGTGGGATAGTTCATGGGACTTGGCAGCATGATCGCAAAAGCATCCAATGCATAATCTTCTTTTAATCGGATCATCACAATGGGTTGCCGTTCGATAACATGAATATTGATCACATCAGGGAATTCCCGACTGATGTAAGCATTAAAAATATAAGGTTCAGCGATCAGGCGATCAATTCCGGCACCAAGATCAAGATCGAACATATTTGCACCGCGTTTGATCCCGCTGGCATGAATGATCTGCTTCTCGTTTAGTTCATTATGGTTATGCACGATGATCTGTTTTACCGTAAAAACCTGTTGGTAACGGCAATAGATCAGTGCCAGAATGAACACCAGAAGACAGATCATCACGGTCATGATCTTGTTTAAAGATATCTTTTTATTTGGTCTTATCGGATCCATGATATTCCTTATAAATTGCATCTGAAACCTGCCAGATATCACCGGCACCAATTGTCATGACGATATCTCCATCTTTGATAGTCGGAAGGACCATTTTAGGAGTATCCTTCAACTTGGCAGTATAATAAACGTCAGTAAAACCCTGATCTTTTATCATTTTTACGATCATTTTGCTATTGACACCCCGCATCGGTTTTTCACGAGCGGGATAAATGTCGACAATATAGATACGATCGGCCTTTTGTAGTGAACGGGCAAAATCCTCGGCAAAGTCTTTCGTCCGGCTAAATAAATGTGGCTGAAAAATGGCCACGATACGTCGATCGGGATGCAAAATGCGTAGTGCCGTAAGTGTTGCATTGATCTCCGTGGGATGATGTGCATAATCATCGTAAAAAAGTACATCATTTGATTGATGACGAAGCTCAAATCGTCGTTCTACGCCTGCAAAGGCTTTAATTCCTTCTCCGGCATCTTTCATATCTAGATGGAGAAGATAGGTTGTTACGAGCGCTGCCGTGGCGTTTAAGACGTTGTGGTGGCCGACCTGAGCGATCGTGTAAACACCGATCTTATCGTTTTTATAGTTAAGCGTAAAATGTGATCCTTTATCGTAAGAAATATCCGTGATATGGAAATCGGCAGCCGGATCTGTGCCGTAGGTCACATAAGGACGATCTATCAAAGGTAAAAGAGAGCGAGCTTCGGCATCATCGTAGCAAAGAATGACCGAACCGTTCTCAGGGATACTGTTTGCATAAGCCAGGAAAGTATCTTTCATGTCTTGAAGATCTTTGTAAATATCCAAGTGATCTGCATCAACATTTGTAATAACTGCAAGAGTAGGTGGGAGAGCTAAAAATGTTCGATCGTATTCATCGGCTTCAAAGATCACATAAGTTTTTGAACCCATACGTGCATTGGTTTTAAGATCTTTGATAATACCGCCAATGAACATAGATGGATGTGAACCACAGGCATCCATAGCTGACGCAATAATGGACGATGTGGATGTTTTTCCATGTGTCCCGGCCACGCCGATACGAATGGGCCATACCGAGAGTAGCATGCCAAGAAACTCGGCACGACGGATGAGTTTGATCCCAAGATGTTTTGCCTGACGGAATTCAGAATTATCTTCCTTGATCGCAGAAGAATAAACAACGACATCAGGGGAATGTAAATGGTCACGATGATGGCCGATATCGATCCTGGCACCCAAAGCACGAAGATGTCGGGTAATACTGGTCTCTGTCGTATCGGAACCCGTGACGAGAAAACCAAGCTGGATCAAGACATCCGCGATCCCGCTCATTCCGATCCCGCCAATACCGATCATATGAATTTTTCTGACCGATCCGAATACTGTTGTTATCCTGCCATCATTCATCTTAACTCCAGGTGTAAAAGGTTTGCAGTTGATTAAGTACTTCTTTTGCGATCTGTTCTGCGGCGTCTTTTTCACGAGTGGGAAAAGTTTTTGCCATGTTCTCTAATTTTTCAGAGTTGTTGATCATATTTTTTAAGTGTTTCAATAAAGGAGTATCCGGGAATTCGCTTTCTTCAACGATCACAGCACAACCAAGGGCTTCCAAGGCTTTTGCATTATGATATTGATGATTCCCTGCAGCAGTGGGCAAGGGGATCAAAATTGAAGGAATTCTCATGCGTTCGATCTCTGCCAATGTTAAAGCGCCCGCGCGTGCTATGACCATATTCGCGGCTGAATATGCAGCTGACATATTTTCGATATAAGGCATTAAGTGAATAGATTTATGTTCACAGAATTGTTGGCATAACATATTATAGCTTGCATTACCCGTTTGCCAGAGGATCTGCAGATCAAATTTATGTATCCATGATTGGGCGCGTTTAGCAATATATTTATTGACATTTAATGCACCTTGCGATCCTCCAAATATAAAAATGGTGAATTTGTCCGGATCCAGATTCATGATGTTGCGCGCTTCCACTGTATCAATTCTTTTAATAGAAGAGCGGATAGGATTACCACTTTTAATGAAAAGAACATCATCTTTGATATGATCTTTAACTTCATCATAAGCATAAAAAAGTCCCATGGCGCGTTTGGCAAGCATACGGCTGGTCACACCCGGGAAGGCATTTTGTTCCTGGACAAATAAAGGGATGTGTTTGCGAGATGAGATCAAGCCGGGCAGCAATGAAACGTATCCACCACTTGCAATGGTCACGACAGGAGCAAGTTTGCGATATAGTCTCATGATCTTTATGTAAGATATTAACAGACGAATGGGCAAGATCAAGTTTTGTAAAAATGAAGCCAGCGACAAATAACGCGAAAAACCTTTAATTGGCACCAGAGTATAAGTGTAATCGCTTTTTGGAGCAAGACGCTGTTCAATACCGAATTCTGAACCGATATAATGACATTGAATATTGACACTATCCGGAAAAGATTCGGATTGTTTCATAATGGCATCGGCAATGGCCATAGCGGGATAATAATGTCCGCCCGTGCCACCACCGGTGATGATAATATTATATGTAGATTTAGAGTTCATGTAAAAACTCCGCTTTTTTTTGTGCCTCATGTTGAGATTGCTTGATCACATTCATACAAATGCCAATAAGGGCAAGATTGATTAATAATTGTGATCCACTTTTTGAAATAAAAGGCATGGGAAGACCGGTTACAGGTACCAAACCAACACAGACAATAGCATTTGCCAAGGCATAAAAAATGATAGAGAATGCAGTGGCAAAAATAATGCTTTTCCCAAAGGGGTCGTTAACTTGTTTTGCAAGTTTGAGCATGGAAACAAAGAGGACGACAAATGCGATAAGTATCAATGATGTGGTAATAAATCCCAATTCTTCGCCTGCTATGGAAAAAATAAAATCAGTGTGTGCTTCAGGAAGGAAAAGATTCTTGCCGGTGCTGTTGCCGAATCCACGTCCGAATAAACCGCCTCCTGATAAAGAGATCATAGATTGATGTAACTGATAACCACCATTGTTAATATCATCGGGATTAAAGTGCGAAAGAATCCGTGCAAGCCGGTAATCAGAGATAAAGACATATATGGCCGATAAAACTAAAAATATTGAAGAAAGTATGCCCAGCTGTATGCCTGATACTCCATAGATATACAAGCTTACGATAACTATGACATATAGTGAAAATGCAGAAGAGAAATCGGGTGTAAGTGCCACCATGATAATTAACAATAAAGAAACGATCATAGCAGGCATAAGACCTTTGCGGAATTGTCCTAAAGTATCTTTATGATTGGCAATATAGCCGCTAATATAGATGATCAGGGCAAATTTTACTATTTCCGCCAACTGGAATATATTACGTCCACCCACTGACAACCAGCGAACAGGATGACTGTTGCCGGTGGAGAATTTCTTGATCAATGTAATAGCCATCAAAGTGACCGCAATGATGATGAATAACCATGCGAACTTTTTAAGAACCTTATAATCAATAAGATAAAAAACAAAACCAAGTAAAATAGATAGAACAAGATACTTGATATGGCTCTCAAAAAAGCTATTGGCATTTCCATCAATATTTAAAGCAACTCGAGTACTTGCCGAAAAAAGGATCAGCATACCGCCAAGTATCAGGACCGCAAGTGTGATCATGAAAACTTTAAAGCTTAATGGGTACTCTATTTTATTTGCCTTCATTTCCCAAATCCAAAATTGTTTTAACTAATTGTTTAAAATGATCTCCACGCTCTTCAAAATTCTTGTACTGATCAAAACTTGTACAAGCGGGAGAGAGCAGTATGGCATCACCGGGATGTGCTTCACTAAAAGCCTTCATCACTGCGATCTCCAAATCTCCACAGGGAGTTGGATCGAATTCTTTCAATTGATCTATGATCTTGCCGCTAGCTTCACCAATAACATAAAGCTTATCATTTTTACTCAAATAGGGTGCCAGATCACTAAAATCATTATCTTTGTCACGTCCACCCAGAATAAGGTGCAAGGGAGAATTGAAACTTTGGATAGCCATCTTAACAGAGTCTATATTTGTACCTTTTGAGTCATTGTAGAAGCGAATATTTCCGGCTTCACCTGCAAATTCAATGCGATGAGGAATGCTTTTGAAATGTCGCAAAGAAGTAAAGACACCTTCATGGTCATCAATAAAAGGTGAAACCGCCGAAGCCGCCGAAGCAATGTTATATTCGTTATGAATGCCAAATAACTTTATGTCATTCTTATCTAAATTGTGCCATTTCTCGTTCAGTTGGAATGAAAATGTTTCACCATCAAAATACGCAATAGAATCCGGCAGTTTTTCTTTTGAGACTGGGATTACATAAGCTTTTGTTTTTGCATATTCATTAATAACTTCATCATCGCGATTCAAAACAGCAAAATCTTCTTTTTCCTGGTTAATGAGAACACGACATTTCGTTAAGGCATAATCCAAGAATGAATCGTAGCGATCAAGATGATCGGGTGTAATATTCAGTAATACAGCGACTTTCGGACGAAAATCCTTGGTCGTTTCAAGTTGGAAACTACTTACCTCGGTCACATACATAGGATGAGATCCGCTGACAATGGCCGTATAGACCGCCTGTGAGAAAGAGTGACCGATATTACCACATGCAACAGCAGGAATGCCAGAGCGTTCCAGCATGTCCGCGATCAATGTCGTGGTCGTGGTTTTTCCATTTGAACCAGTGACGGCAATAATGGGACTTTCTGTAAACCAGCTGGCAACTTCGATCTCAGAATAAACCGGAATATCGTGTTCATATAATAATTGAACAACATCAGATGTAGTAGGAATGCCCGGGCTTAGGATCACGAAATCAGATTCAAGGATCTCTCTACTGTGCTGCCCGAACTCATAAGCAATACCGTGTTCATCAAAAATACGCAAGAGATCAGGGGCTTTATTGTCAGCATTACTGTCACTTACCAATACTTTGGCATCGTGTTTTGCCAGCAAAATAGCCGCTGAGATACCGCTTCTACCGGCACCTAAAACTGTTATGTTCTTATCTGTTACGAGCACAATAAATCCTTTTTATCGAATTTTAAATGTTGCTATGGACATTAATGCACAGAGAATACCGAGGATCCAGAAGCGGATAACCACTTTTGTCTCAGGCCAACCTTTTTCTTCAAAATGATGGTGCAAGGGCGCCATAAGAAATAGGCGTTTGCCTGTGCCTGTGCGGCGTTTGGAAAATCTGAACCATCCTACTTGTAGAACCACGCTCAGAGCTTCAATGACAAAGACCATACCGACCATTAAGAAGACTATTTCTTTTTTTAATAATATCGCGACCGTACCGAGAGCTGCTCCATAAGCAAGTGAGCCCGTGTCTCCCATAAATATTTCAGCGGGACGGGAATTGAACCAGAGGAATCCGACCAATCCTCCTACCATGGCTGCCAGGAAAACGGTCAATTCACCGGTTGTTGGAAGGTAGAGGATTCCAAGATATTCACTAAAATCCACACGACCGGACAAGTAAGCAATACCCAACATCACAAAAGCGGCAAGAGCCATAAGGCCTGATGCCAAACCGTCCAAACCGTCCGATAGATTTACGGCATTGGAAAAACCGGTAATATATAAAATGACCATTGGTGCGTAGAAGATGCCGAAATTGATCATCATATGTTTTAGAAAAGGAACTGATGTTGCAGTTACTAGACTCGGGTCAGAAGGATAGATGTACATAAACAAAGCCACGATCACACCAATGGCTATCTGTCCCATCAGTTTATATCGTGCAACTAAACCTTTTTTCATTTTCTTTACGACTTTAAGATAATCATCGATAAATCCAATGGCACCCATCCAAAATGTCACGAACATAACAAGAAGTACATATTTATTGCTTAGATCGCCCCAAAGAAGCGTAGGGACAAAAACGGCAAGATGGATGATCAATCCACCCATTGTAGGTGTCCCCGCCTTAACTTGATGTGTCTCAGGTCCGTCTGCGCGTATTGTTTCGCCAATATGATGACGCTTAAGTGCTCGAATGATCACGGGGCCGAGAAAAAAGGTAATAAGTAAAGCTGTAATAGCTGCAGCGGCACTTCTAAAAGAAATATAGCCCATTATATTCAGCCAAGTGATCTGATCGCGCAGTGGATATAATAAAAGATACAACATATTACATGTCCTTTATGAGAGATATGACTTCTTCAACGGCAACGCCGCGCGACCCTTTGAATAGAACAATATCTCCTGGTTTAATTGCGAAGAATAAGGATTCCGCAAGCTCAATTTTTGTCTCGAAATGCTCTGCAAAAGCAAGCCCCCTTTTTTTGGCAGTCGATACAGTGAATTGACTGTCTCTACCGATGCAGAATAAATGTGATATTCCCGCTTCAGCAGCAGCAATTCCGATGGATTCATGACTGGACCGAGCTTCAACTCCCATTTCCAGCATGTCTCCCAAAACCATCACTTTGTTTCTCTCTGATTTCATTGCACAGAGTGCATTAATTGCGTTTTTCACTGAGAAAGGATTTGCATTATAGGTATCATCTATTAGCGTAATACCATTCCAGACTTCCATTTTTCCTCGTCCGGTGGATGGCTCGTAACTTTCAATCGCTGAGATGATCTTCTTTGAGTCCATTCCCATAGTCAGGGTAAAGGCATAGGCTGCTACGGCGTTCAACGCAGCCCCTTTACCACTACTTTTTAACTGTATTTTCATATTATCTATAGAAAGTCTATAACAAGCATTTTTATCAATATCATGAATGTTCATTCGAATATCGGCCGGGTTTTCAAGTCCGTAAGTGATGTGTTTTCGTTCATCTTGAGGATAATTTGAAATTCTTGGATCATCATTATTAATAAATAGCATTCCCTCAGGTTTTACAGCATCGAAAAGTTCATATTTTGCTTTTTGGACATTATCTATTGACCCGAATCCGCCTATATGAGCATGAGCAATGGATGTGATCATTCCAAAATCAGGTGCCACGATCTTACAAAGATCGCGTATCTCACCAATAGCCGATGTTCCCATCTCAAGAACCGCAATATCTTCATTTCCGCTCATCTGCAAAATGGAAATAGGTAATCCGATGTGATTATTAAAATTCTTGGGTGTTTCTGCAACGGTCATTTTTGTACGCAGAATATGGGAGATCAGTCGACGGGTAGAGGTCTTACCGACTGAACCCGTAATGGCAAGAATGGGCATGGATAATTCTTTAACGTAGAGACTAGCCATATCAACAAGGCCTTGATAGGTATTTTCTACAATGATCAATGCTTCATCCACAGCCGCATATTTTACGTATCCCTTATTAACCAATGCAGCGACAGCACCATTTTTAAGTGCTTTAGAGACAAAACGATGACCATCGGTGTGTTCACCTTTTAATGCGCAGAAAATATGAGCTTCGGGGATATTCCGGGAATCTATACTGATCCCCTTAAATTCCGCAGCGTTGACATTGCGCAATGTAAATGGCCCGCGATGTAGAAGTGTCGTCTTCATAGTTTTTTAGGAACCCCGGTGCGGAGAGGGCTCTCCGTACCGGGGTAGTAGAGGGTTCTAATTCTTTTGCTCCAGCTTTAGTATAATTTTTTTGTCGTTAAAGGGCAATTTGTGTCCCTTGATTTCCATATATGTTTCTGCACCTTTTCCTAGTATCATGAGAATATCGCCGGGTGATGAGGCTTTCCAAGCTTCAGAGATCGCTTTTTTGCGGTCTTGATCTATTTTAGCAATATCTTTATTTTTAATTCCCTTAAGAATTTCTTCGCTGATCGTCCGAGGTTTTTCATTCCGTGGATTGTCATTAGTTAAAATGATCTTATCCGAATATTTTTCTGCAATTTTACCCATGATGGGTCGTTTTGCTTTATCGCGATCACCGCCACAACCAAAAACTGTGATAATTTTTCTTCTATTTCTCAGTTCAGATGCGGTTTTTAATGCTTTTTCCATCGCATCCGGTGTATGGGCATAATCGATCACAGCTGTAGCTTTACTTGTAGCTATCATTTCCATGCGACCGGGAACCGGAATGAAATGAAGATGATCAAAGTCAATTTCCACTTCAGGGTAGAGCTGCTGCCAGGCCGCAATACTTCCGGCTATGTTCTCGGCATTGAATCTTCCAAGAAGTGATGCTGTAATATTCAATTCACTTTCAGGTGTAACAAGAATTCCCTTTATGCCATTGACGTTAACGCTTAATTCTTTGAAATAGTAATCGGCTACATCATTTTCAACAGAATATGATATTTTACCTATCTCAAGTTCTTTATATAGTCTTTGTCCGTAAGGATCGTCGATATTGATGATGCCACGTGCCCCGGGTTTCATGTTTTCAAATAATTTTGCTTTTGTTTCAAAATAATCTTCCATTGTGGGATGAAAATCCAAATGGTCTTGTGTAAGATTTGTAAATATCGCAGCGTCAAATCGTAAACCGTGTACACGTTTAAGAGCGATAGCATGAGATGAGACTTCCATGAATAGGGTTGAAATACCCTGTTTATCGAGTTTATAAAAATTCTTTGCCAGCTCTGAACTCTCTGGAGTCGTACGCTCGCCCTCTAGAAGTCCATCTTTAGTTCGTATCCCCAAAGTACCGATCAACGCCGGGCTCATTCCGGCTTTTTCAGCAAGTTGGTAGAGAAGATGTGTCATGGTAGTTTTACCGTTTGTGCCGGTAATAGCTGTAATTTCAAAATTATTGTAAGCACAGCCATAGTATTCATAACTCAATTCCGAAAGAGCGCTTCGGGTATCGTGAATGACGATCTGTGTGAGCTCAAAAGGAACATCATGGTCCACTACCAGCGCTACGGCACCTCGCTTAATAGCGCTTTTTATATGATCATGACCGTCAACGCTAAAACCTTTTATCGCAACGAATAATGAGCCATTTTCCACTTTACGTGAATCATGGGTGATGCCGGTAATAGAGACATCTGAACCATTGATGCGGTAAGGGAGTTCCAAAGCATTGAGGATAGCAGAAAGTTTTTTCATTGACTGACCTCCAATCTGCAGGTAGCGCCCTCTAGCAGGAAGGTGCCTGGAGCGGGGGATTGGTAACTAACCTTTCCACGATCAGCGTTTCGTTCAACATTGAGTCCGTATGAATGTAGTCTTTGTTCTGCATTCAAAATATGTCTACCGATAAGATTCGGCATAATAATATCATAATCGCCCACGGGCTCTGGGTCAACATGAGCCACAGTCTCTTTTACTTTTGAATTATCAATCGTTTTAGTTATTGATCCATTATTGCTGTGTAACATGGATAATTTTGGATTTGCCGTTTTATTATTTATCGCTTTGACATTGTTCTTTACGAGATTCTTGGAAAGTGTCGGGTAATTCTGATTAAAATCAAGAGTATTGATGATACGGCTAAAGGTATTCTTAACGGCAGGTGCTGCCGCTGTTCCACCATGATGAAGCCCAAAGGCCGGTTCATTAATGACAATCCCGCACAGCAGAACCGGATCATCCGAAGGGAAAAACCCCATAAAAGATGCGTAGTATTCTGAATTTGAATATTTTCCGTCTATGACTTTTTGTGCAGTGCCTGTTTTGCCTGCAACATGATAGCCTTCAATTTTAGCTCTTGGTGCGGTGCCCCTGTTGACAACTTCTTCCATGATCTGCCGTAGTGTTGTTGATGTTTCCTCGCTGATTGCACGACGGACAGGGGACACATCGTACTCATTGATGATCTTGTTTTTCTCATTGTAAGTTTGTGATACGATATAGGGTTTTAATAAGGTGCCGCCATTGGCAATAGCTGAGTAAGCCGCCATCATTTGCATGAGAGTAACGGCAACACCATGTCCCATAGCCAATTGTGAGAATCCAACAGAACTCCATTTGTCCGGAGTTTTCAATAAACCGCCACTTTCACCCCATAGGCCAATTGCAGTAGGTTCACCAAAACCAAATTTGCGAGAGATATCGTAGATCGTTTGATTTCCGACCTGCTTAGCTATTTTTCCTGCTCCGATATTTGAAGAGTATACAATGACTTCCTCAACCGTTAAAAATTCATGGGGTTTTGTGTCATGTATAATTCTATCGCGGATCTTCCATTCACCATTTTCACAGAAAATGCGGGAAGTAGATGAAAAAATATTGTTATCAAAAGCGGCTGCTGCAGGAATGAATTTATAGACCGAACCGGGCTCGAATTGATCTGATATAACGCGGTTTCGAATAATTTCCGGTGATGAATTTCTTATATTGTTCGGATTAAAAGTAGGGTAATTGGCCATTGCAAGGACTTCGCCCGTATTGGGATCCATAATGACGGCCATTCCTGATTTTCCTTTGTTCTTCTTAACAGCTGCGGCAAGCTCTTCTTCAAGAATGATCTGATATTCAATATCAATGGTCAGTTTGATGTTGCCGCCGGGTATAGCTTCCCTTGTATTGCTTTGATCCAGGGTAATAACTTTGCCCCGCTTATCACTTTGGATCCTTTGATGTCCTTTTACGCCTTTAAGAAGCTCATCGTAGTATTGCTCAATACCCGCTTTGCCCTGACCGTTGTCCCAGAGATAACCCAATAATTGACCACTGGCATCCTGATAAGGATAAAAACGACTCATTTTCTTGTCATACTTCAAGCCTGTAGATGCTCTGTCTGCACGCAGTATATCAACGATCTCAGGTCTTACTTTTTTCTCAAGTGTATAAAATGTGATCTCTTTTTTAAATTGTGCCCGATAGAAATCGGGAGTTCTGTCAAAAGCCTTAGCAAGTGCATTAAAACAATTTTCAGGTTCAAGCAGGTCAATAAAACGGGCTCCGATAGTATATTCAATAATGTTGTCAGCAAGAACATGGTCATTTCTATCCATGATCAAGCCACGCTCGGGAAGGATGTCTTCCGAACGCATTCCCTGACTATCGGCATAAGGAGCAAGTCCTTTGACATCAAATAATTGTATGGCTGCAAGTCGTACAAAGATCACAGCTACACATGCAAAAATGACGATCGTAACGAGTGCCACTCTGAATGAATAATTATCCCGTGATTTATTTGTACTTTTTATCATTATTTCTTTTTCACGAAAATGGCATCAGGTTGTGGTGTTGAATTTACAAGACCGAGTTGCTCACCGGCGATCGATCTGATCTGTCCGGGGCGAGATAGATCGTTTACTTCACTTTGAAGAAATTTGATCTCTTGTTCTAATTTTATATTATTGCTTTTCATTGCCAGATTTCGAGTTGTTAAGGCATCTATTCCATTGCGTATGTACATATAACCGACCAGGCTTGCTACTACCATGAGTATGAGCAAGAAGTAGAAAAGAATATTACCATTCTTTTCATTCTTTTTGTCAGTATCCAAATGTGTTTTGATATTTGACTTTTTCATAATTTCTCAATAACCCTGCATTTGGCCGAACGACTTCGTGGGTTTGTCTTAATTTCTTCTTCAGAAGGAATAATAGGTTTTTTTGTGATCTTCTTGGCGATAGCTTTATGACCGCAAACGCAAACCGGTATCTCAGGAGGACAAATGCAGTCGGTAACGGCAGTCTTAAAAAATTGCTTAACGATACGATCCTCAAGTGAGTGAAAGGAGATCACGACCATTCTTCCGCCGGGATTCATCATATCCAAAGCATCAGCCAAACTTTTTTTGATCGCATCCAGTTCATGATTAACCTCAATACGGAGGGCTTGAAATATCCTGGCCAGCGTTTTGGTCACATAGGGGCCATGAATAATATTTTTAATACAATTAACTAAAGGAAGTGTCCTGAAGTAGGGGCGGGTTTCAACAATAAGTCTTGCAATGCGCCCGGAAAAACGTTCTTCGCCGTACTCGCGGAAAATATGTGCCAGCTCATCTTGAGAATAAGTATTGATGATATCAGCAGCGGTCAATTCCGTTTTACCCATACGCATATCCAAGGGACCATCCTGCATATAAGAAAAGCCGCGTTCCGGAGAATCGATTTCCATGGATGAAACGCCAAGATCATAGAGAATACCATCAATATGCTCTATCTCTTCGACGAACATCGCCATTTTTATCTTATCGAAATTATTTTGTATAAAATGAACATTTTCGTACTCAGAGAGACGATCTTTTGCGAATGCTTGTGCACGGGGATCAAGATCAAAGCAATATAAACTGCCTTTTGCATTCAAACGCCTGGATATTTCAAGCGAATGACCACCTAGTCCACATGTTGCATCGATATACACACCTGTCGGCCTTGTGATGAGCTGTTGAACAGTCTCATGCAACAATACCGGCGTATGCTGGTACGAAATTGACATAATCACCCTCAGATTAATGGCAATTGTTCAAGCTTCTCAAAATCTTTGTCTGTAAGTGGGGTGTTTTCTTCGTGTTTCCTTAATTCCTCAGGGTCCCAAATTTCCATAAAGTCCATGATACCTATAATGGAGACAGTGCCTCCATCTTTGATACCAGCGATCTCCATAAGACGGGGAGTCAACATAATACGACCCTGGCTGTCCAGATTGCAATGAGTTGCATTCTGGGTGAAATGACGCAAGAAGTTCCGGTGTGTCCGATTTGCCAATTGCATCGAGGCAGTTAATCTGTCACGTATCGTTATCCACTTTGGCAAGGGATATACATCAATGTGATCAGAATCAATACCTTTAGAAATGACTACTTCAGTAACATTTTCCTCGGCCATAACCTTCCTGAATTGCGAAGGTATATTGACACGATGCTTCATGTCAACCGAGTAATCGAATTTACCTGTATAGTCTGAATAACCCACTCTACCTATTCCTTATTACCTCTGGATTGGGTGTAATAACCCATAATCTCCCACAAATCTACATAATGCCCCACAAGTATGCAAGAAGTATTTACTAAGAAGGTAATTGTGATCGCTATCACATTCTGGGATTTGTTATGGTTTTGAAATGATTAAAGGATTAATTTTGGTGTAATTATGAATTATGAATTATGAATTATGAATTATGGATGATGGATAAAATGATGGATGTTGAATGATGAATAAGAAAAAAAATGAATTACTGGATCTGAGTTATGATTATGCTTCGTTAATTGTTAAGCTCTATACAAAATTGATCAAAACAAAAAAAGAATATATAATGAGCAAACAATTGTTACGTTGTGGTACAAGTGTGGGAGCAAATGTTAGAGAAGCACAGAATGCTGAAAGCAGAGCCGATTTTATACATAAATTGGCAATTGCTCAAAAAGAATGTGATGAAAATATTTTTTGGCTTGAATTGATGTACGAGAATAAATATCTGACTAAAAAAGAATTTGATTATATGATACCCAAAGTTACATCAATCTTAAAAATGCTAAAATCTTCAATTCTAACAACAAAACAAAATTCATAATCCCTCATCCACCATCCACATCCATAATCCATATCCATCATCCTAAAAATCATTTCCCTTTTTCGCAAAAAATCGTATAATTAAACTTCATCATGAATTAATCACCAATAAATACCTCTTAGAGGAGATAAAATATGGCAAACGGTAAATCTGAAAATCACAGTAAAAGTGGACATAAATTTGGAGTTTTCGGAGGCGTAGTCACATCGTAACTTTCGAAGACGGATCAACAACTCACCAATAAATAATTTGAAAATCTCAAAATAATATAATAACATTGTGACATACGTCACATTTTTTAAGAAATATTATGAAATATCATGATCCAAGAACAGAAAAATGAAAAATATTAAATCTAAATGGGGAATAAATCTAAAAAAACAAATTGTCCGAATTGCGGAAAGACGCAGCCGAAATTTAGAATTCCCAAGGGAATAAAAGAAGTGATGTGGGGAGGTTGGACTTGCCAAAACTGTGGTTGTAAAATTGATAAATACGGCCAACGAATAATAAATAAGTAAATTGCATTAAAATATAATTTACACCAAACGTAATCGGCAATAAAAGGAGGCTACATGAAAAGAATTCTAATATTGGTACTGATATTTTCCTTCTCGGGGTTATTTGCTCAGGAAAATACCTTAAAAGAAAAAGCATTAGAAAAATTTAAAAAAGAGCACTATAACGAGGCAATTGATCTGCTTGAACAGGCAGTAAAAATATCTCCCGATGATGCTGAGATCTATTACTATTTGGGATTTTTCAACCACTATCGGGCCTATGACAGTCGCCCATTAAGAGGATATGATTTTTCATACTCAGAAAAGATTTTTGAATACCTCGATAAAGCAATAGAATTAAACCCCAATTACGGGGATGCAAAGTATTTTTACGGAGCAGAGTGCAGTGAAAATGCTTTTATATCAATGCAAAATGATGATTTAAAACAACTAAAATATTTTTACAAACTTGCTTATAAAAAAGGCGCATATCCGGATTGGCTGCTCGAATTTGGTAGAAATATGCTGATACCTTGTGATAAAAATGCAATTTTGTTTACTGCCGGAAATGCGGATTTTGATGTTTGTTCGTACCTTCAACTACATGAAAAATTTAGAACAGATATTACTATTATACCAATTGCAAACATAAACAGACCCTGGTATGTGAATTTCTTGAAAAAAGGACTTAAAAACGGCATAAGAAAAATATCAATAAATTTGACTGAAGAACAAATAATGGACATTCATCCTTTTAAATGGGATACAACCACAGTTGCAATCCCGGTATCAGAAAAATTGAAGAAAAAATACGAACTTGATGAAAATTATAAAATGCAATGGAAAATAGAACCCGATTTATTTTCAATGAGAAAACACTCCAAAATTGCCGGAGAAAAAGTAAAGAAAAGAACATATCTGAGTCCGCAACGTGCAATGCTGTTGCAAATTGTTGAAGATAATTTTTCCAATAGGCCAATTTATTTTTCAAATATGGCAAGTCATCTGTTTTATGGTGGATTAGATTCATTTTTTCGGAATTGTGGATTGGTTTCAGAATTATTACCGGTTCAGACAGAGAAAACCGAATATGAAAACAATTATCATAAAATCCAGCAACTTTTGCAAAGTGAAAATTTTAAGGATTATTCTACTATTAAAGAAAATGATATTCCCAGAATTTCAAGAATTATTTATAACTATTATTATACTTTTTTAGAGCTTGCTGAATATTACAAGAATAATAATAAAACAGAAAAACTTGAAGAACTCATTTCTTTATTTAAACAACACTTGACAATTGGATTTTCTCCCAATCATGAAAAAATATTTGAAATGAAATTAGAAAGAATAAAGAATTAACTGCTATTAACAACACCTATACCCCATAGATAAAACCATTAGCCGTACAGACGCAACATGTTGCGTCTCTCTTTTTTCTCGACCTCTCAACAACTCAACTCCTCACCAATAAATAATCTGAAAATCACACTATGATGTAATAATATTGAGATGTACCTTACATACCTGTAAATAAAAAAGGGCCCAAGTATGAAACGATTAATTTATTTAGTATTGATTTTACTTTTTGTAATTGCAAACGCACAAGAGAATCTAACATATCAAAAACCGCCTCAAGATATTCTGGATCTTGTAGATGTACAGCGTGCTCCCTCTGTTCTGATAGATGATAATAAAGAGTATATGGTTTTACTTTATCGAGATACGTATAAAACTATCGCGGAACTATCGGAAGGTGAACTTCGCTTGGGCGGCTTACGAATTAATCCCAAGACAAATATTGGCAGTAGAACGAACTATTACAATGATATAAAAATAAAAAATATCAAGAAAAATAATGCTTCAATAAAACCGGTGAAGGGCTTGCCGGAAGATCCGCGTTTTGCCAATTTTACCTGGTCGCCCGATCAGAAAAAAATCGCCTTAACCAACACAACACTGCTTGGTGTTGAATTATAGGTATTGGACCTGCAAAATGCTGTGCTTACAAAACTGACAGAGGCCAATATCAATGCCAATATGGGGGATGTGGCCAATTGGTTTGAAGATAGTCGAGCCTTATTGGTGAAATTTATTTCCAAGGAAAGAAAAGATCTATATGATAATAATAAAGTAATTCCTACAGGCCCAACCGTTTCACTCAGTGAAGGTAAAAAAGCACAAAACCCAACCTATCAGGATCTTTTGAAAAGCAAAACAGATGAGCACAACTTTGAACAATTGGCATCCTCTGAGATCTACAAGGTATCGCTTAATGGTACTCTGATTAAATGGCTTGATACTGCAATGTATGGAAATATCAGCTTTTCACCCAATGGCGATTATGTAATGCTAAGTACACTTGAAAAACCATTTTCTTATTTGGTACCCTATGATCGTTTTCCGTCAAGAACCACGATTTATACCAGGGAAGCAAAAAAAGTAAAAACCATTTTAACAGTACCATTAATTGAAGACCTTCCCAAAGGCTTTATGGCTGTAAGAACAGGACGAAGAAATTTGAGTTGGCGTAGTGACAAACCGTCAACATTGGTATATGTCGAAGCACGTGATAATGGCGATCCGGCAAAAAAAGTGGAGTATCGTGATGAAATATTTCTACTGGAAGCTCCTTTCGCCGGTAATCCAAAAAGTATTCTAAAAACCGTCAACCGATTTGCGGGTATTGAATGGGGTAATGATAACATTGCGATCGCCTATGATTATTGGTGGAATAATAGAAATACCAAAACCTATGTTTTTGATCCATCCAATAGTTTAGAAAATCAAGTGATCATCTCGGATCGAAACACCCAGGACCACTACAGCGATCCGGGAGATTTCGTTAGCAGAAGAAATGATATGGGTAGTTATGTGTTATCCCTTGAAGGGAATACTGCTTTTCTGATCGGCGAGGGATTTTCTGAGAAAGGACAATTTCCATTTATTGATAAAATGAATTTAAAAACGCAAGAAAAAGAACGCCTCTATCAATCAACCTACTCCGATAAATTGGAAGATCTCAGGCAATATGATCCGAAAAAAAATCAAATTCCAGTGAGAATTGAATCCAAAAATGAGTATCCGAATTACTACTTTAAAAATTTAAAGAACAATAAATTAAAGCAGCTTACTTTTTTTGAAAATCCCTTCAAGAGTATTCAGAATGTACATAAAGAAGTGATCACCTATCAGCGTGAAGATGGCTTAGAACTATCGGGTACTCTATATCTTCCGGTAGGCTATGATGAAAATAAAAAAGAAAAAATGCCGATGATATTATGGGCATACCCAAGGGAGTACAAGGATAAATCCTCTGCTTCACAGAATACACAAAACCCTAATGAGTTCACGTACCCGCATTGGGCATCTCCTATCCATTGGGTGAACAAAGGTTACGTAATTTTGGATGACGCCGCATTCCCTATCGTGGGTGAAGGTGATGCTGAGCCAAACGAGACCTTCAGAAGTCAGTTGATCGCTAATGCAAAAGCTGCCATTGATGCCGTAGATAAATTAGGATATATCGACAGAAACAGAGTGGCAGTCGGCGGACATAGTTATGGCGCATTCATGGTTGCCAACTTGTTGGCCCATTCCGACCTTTTTGCCGCGGGGATCGCAAGAAGCGGTGCCTACAACAGAACACTAACGCCTTTTGGCTTTCAAAGTGAAGAACGTACATACTGGGAAGCTCCAGAGGTGTATTATAATATGTCACCTTTTATGCATGCCGATAAAATGAAAACTCCCTTGCTTCTTGTACATGGTGAGGCAGACAATAATTCCGGGACTTACCCATTACAAAGCCAGCGATATTTTAATGCTTTAAAGGGATTGGGAGCTACTGTAAGACTGGTCATGTTACCGAAAGAAAGTCATGGATACAGAGCAAAAGAAAGTATCTTTCATCTCCTATGGGAACAAGATCAGTGGCTGGAAAAATACGTTAAGAACAGGTAATATCGCATGAATGTACCTTTTTGCATGCTGGAATTACTATACAACACGGGTTGAATTTTTAATAAAATTATTTGTTCCTTACTTATACCGGTCACCGGCTATCTTCACAAAAAACTTCTTTTTTATTTCACTCAAAAATATGTATAATTCATTATATCATAAATAAATTCAAGAAAACGCCTCCACTTATAATATTAATTGAGTTTATGACTTCTTTAAATATCAATCAATGCCGAAAAGGTTGCGGAGCATGCTGCGTAGTGATCTCGATCACATCGCCTTTACCGGGGATGCCTGAAGGAAAACCTGCCGGGATGCGCTGTGTGAATTTGGATAAAAACAATTATTGCATTATCCATGACGGGCCTACTTTTCCGTCGGTTTGCAGAAATTTTAAATTCGACCCAATATGTTGCGGCAGAACAAATGAAGAAGCTTTTAAAAATCTCGATGATCTGGAAAAATTCACATCGAACCTGTAGGGTCGCTTCTGATAATCCCATTATTAATAAATAAGGAACCACTGAAATACAAGATACAAGAAACAATATCCAAGAATCAAGGGATAAGAATGGAATTCAAAGAGGAATTGCAAGGAAAACGATTAGTTTTGCGACAGACACGACCGACGCAGGAGATGGCGGAAGCTATTTTTAATGCTGTGGATGAATGTCGCGAGTACCTTCGTCCATTTGCTCCATGGGAAAAGAACGATGATTCGATCGAAAGTTGCTTGAAATATTTGAAAGATAAAGAGCCCAAGACCGAAGCCGGTGACCGAGTGGAATACGGGATTTTTATCAAAGATCAAAATACCTATATCGGCAATATTCAGGTTTTTGATATATCCAAAGGAAACCGCAGTGGTGAGTTCGGATATTGGCTGGCAGAAAAAGCTACCGGAAATGGGTATATGCGAGAGGCAGTTGGAATTCTTGAAAAAGAATGTTTTA
>DAOVOB010000187.1 GCA_030629925.1 Fidelibacterota bacterium | reverse complement strand
CCAAAAGCATTCAGCTGAAAAACATCTTCAACCGATTCTACCGTATCAGCATAGATCACTGCGGCGCCGCCAACGGCAAAAAGATATACTGCATTGTGTTTCTTCAAAGCTTCTGCTGTTCGCTCCCCCATGCCGCCTTTGCCAATAACGCAACGTAGTCCATACTCTTGCATTACATCCGAAAGATAGGGTTCTTCACGAATAGAGGTTGTAGGTCCGGCTGCCAGGCAAGTCCATTTACCCTCTTTTTTTAACATAATGGGACCACAATGATAGATCGCACCATTTTTAAGAACCTCTTTTACTTCAAGTGGTTTTTCTTCGACAAGCCATTTATGCGCCATATCCCGACCGGTGACAATAGTTCCTGAAAGCAAAACCTTATCACCCACATGAAGGGATCCAACATCTTCAGCAGACAGAGGCAATGTTATTTTTTTTACATTCATTTGTCACTCAGATCGAATAAAAGTTCTTTTCTGCGACAAGCCCAGCACATATAAGCAATTGAAACAAAATAAGAAGCTGGAATTCGATGCGCTTTTCCGATCTTCACTCCCAGGACGGTGGTTTTACCACCCAGCCCCATGGGTCCGATCTCAAGCTTATTCAGTTTTCCTAATAAAGTTTGTTCCAACTCATTCAGTTCCGGGTTTTCATTTTGATCATTCAAATTGCGGAATAATTGTTTTTTGGCACTTTCATATCCACTGATACGGTCGCCACCAAGCCCAACGCCAATAATCCCGGGAGCGCAACCTTTTCCTTGAGCTTTCATAACCGCATCAACTACACAGGCTTCGACTCCTTGCAGATCTCGGCCAGCGGATAATTCTATAGAAGGCAGACTATATTGAGCTGATACATTCTCACTCCCACCACCCTTGAGCAGGCATTTTACCAGTATAGCGTTCTTATCCCATTCATCAAAATTCAAAGCAGGAATTCCTTCACCCAGATTATTGCCGCTGTTCTTGCCACTTAGAGGATCAACCGCGTTGGGACGCAAATATCCTTCTTCAGTAGCTAAAACTATTGCGTCTTCAATGCATTGTTTGATCCTACTGGGAGATACTTTGGGAGGGTATGAAATATAAAAAGCCGGCAATCCGGTATCCTGGCAAAGTGGTCTGCTTTTTTTACGTGCAAGAGTAATATTTTGAGTAATAGTCCCAAGAACAGTATGTGCAATTGATTGCTTTTCTTCACGATCAAGAGCGTCAAGTAATCCTTGTTCAATATCATCTGGAAGTTCACAACTGGCTTGCCGGATACATTCGGCGACTTGTTGTGTGAACGCGTCTTCTTTTAAAAAAATTTTCATTTTATTAGGGTTGAAATTGTTCCAACAGGTGATCTATCTTGGGCGTTCCGTTTATAGTAGCCTTTGCTCTTTTTGTTACATGTTCTCTAATGATTTCAGTATAAGTAGGTCGCACTTTTTTATAGATCACACCCAAAGCATAATATTCCTCGTTATTGGCAATATCAAAAGCTTTTAATTCATTTTCAACATCGTGAGTTTCATCCAAATAAGTTGATTTATCGCGAATAATTTTAAACTGGTCTTTCCCGCGAAAGGTCACACAGGGTGATAAGATTTCAACAAATGAAAAACCGGGATGCTGAATTGCTTTTACGATCATTTCCTGTACATGCTTTGGATTGCCGGCAAAAGTGCGAGCAACAAACGATGCCTTATAAGCAATCAGCATGCGAACCGGATTAAAGGTCATGCCCATATTTCCGTAATAGGTCGTTTTTGTCCGTTCACCCAGAGGGGTCGTCGGAGACGCCTGTCCTTTGGTCAAACCGTAAATATTGTTATCCATTACAATATAGGTAATGTCGATGTTTTTTCGTGCTGCGTGTCCAATATGACCCGCACCAATAGAGAATCCGTCACCATCGCCACCTACAGCAATTACCGTTGACTCCGGGCTGGCCATCTTTACACCGGTCGCAAAGGGTAATACCCGGCCATGAATACCGTTAAAGGCATATGAATTTATATATCCGGGAAGGCGGCTTGAACAGCCGATACCTGAACAAACGGCAGTATTTTCCGGTTGCAATTGTAATTCTACAAATGCTTTATAGAGAGAAGCTAAAACTCCAAAATCGCCACAACCGGGACACCAAATAGGTTTTAAATTACTTTTATAATCTTTGATATTTAAGGCACAGCTCATTGTTTTGCCTCCATTTCTTTCCATTCTTTAATGATCTTATTCAAGATTTCTTCAACCATGAAAGGGGCTCCTCCTGATTTTGTGAATGGGATAACCTTTACTCCATATTGGCTAAAACGAAGAAATCCACGCAGATACCGTCTGAACTGACCGGCATAGGACATTTCTGCAATAATAACCCGGTCCTTATTTTCAATAAATTCTTTAAACGGTTCAATCAGAAAGGGGTAAACAATTTGCGGAATTATTGCACCGACTGACATACCCATCGCATTGGCTTTAAGTACAGCTTCTTTAACTGCTCCCTTAGTGGATCCCCAAGCTATGATACCCAATTTTGCATCTTTGGGACCGTAAAAACGTTCGAAACGGAATTCTTCTTTAATGTAGTCAAACTTCTTCCAGCGCTTTTCGGTCATTTTTGCATGGTTAGTAGCATCGTTTTTAGGAGAACCTTTTTCATCATGTTCAATACCGGAGCCCAAATATTCCCCGCCTTTAATTCCTAAATAGGACATAGGAGAAACACCTGTTTCTGTTATTTTAAAACGATGATAATCTTTTAGATCTTCTATGGAAGGTGTATCACGATGATAAATTTTTCGGAATCCTACTTGGGAACCTCCCATTGATTCAGGATTGATCGATTCTTTTCTGTGACCGATAAACTGATCAGACAATACAATGACCGGGCATTGATATTTTTCCGCAATGTAAAATGCCAATACGGTAGAGTCGAAACAGTCCTCTACATCACACGGGGCAATTACTACCCGTGGGGAATCACCATGAGAGCCCCAGATCGCCTGCATGAGATCTGCTTGCTCTGTTTTGGTTGGCAAACCGGTAGATGGTCCCCCGCGTTGAACATTGATTATCACAATAGGAAGTTCTGCCATCGAAGCAAGTCCAATACCTTCATTCATCAGGGAAATACCGGGTCCCGAGGTTGCTGTCATGGCTTTCTTGCCCGCAAAGGATGCACCTAAAATTGCATTGATGGATGCCAATTCATCCTCCATCTGCATAGCTATACCATCCCGTTGAGGCAGATAACGTGAAATCCATTCCATGATCTCTGTTGAAGGCGTAATTGGATATCCGGCATAATAATCTAAACCGGCATACATCGCGCCTAGTGCAATTGCTTCGTTGCCCTGCATAACTAAACGAGGTCCGCGACGTTGATATTCAAATGTAAGCGGGTCGCTTTTTTCTATATGCGTTTTAACATATTCTACTCCGGCAACCATAGCTTTTATATTGTTATTAACAACCTCGGCAGTTTTATTTTTAAATTTCTTTTGAATGGATTTACGTAATGCTTCTCTGGGCAGTGAAAATATTTCTGAAACTGCACCAAGCATGACAATATTTTTTGCTTGTTTTGTTCCCGCATGCTCTTCT
>DAOVOB010000088.1 GCA_030629925.1 Fidelibacterota bacterium | reverse complement strand
CCGGATCAAGTTTGACTGATAGGGTCTGAGGTGTGGGATAGGCGATGTCGATACCCGCTGTGGCAAATGCCAGAGCGAATGAAAGTAAAATGACGATTCCTGCAATCTTCTTCAATATGCATATCCTTTGATTGTAAAGGTATTACCAGCGTTCTGAAACGATGTTCCTAATTTATCTTCTTTTTTTGATGTTTGCAAGAAAGACATGGATACCATGAAGCTTATAAGACCTCTCACAAAGACACGAAACACACAAAGTACCACAAAGAAGAATACTTAGGGGTTTGGGGTAAAGTGTAGGGTGTAAAGGTGAAAAGGCGAAAAGGCGAAAAGGTCAGAAGGTCAGAAGGTCATCAGGATATTTCGACAATAATCATTTATTCTTATAGACCCTGGAGGGGTCGAACAATAATAGATACGTATCCCTCAATAATATTGCAACCGCAGAGCGGTTGAACAGAATGTTTATGGTTGATATTTTAATGTGCCTGCATACAAATCAATGCTGGAAAACAGAAGTAATAGTCAGGAGGTGAGAAGGTGTAAAGGTGAAGTGGCCAAGAGGCGAATTAAGGAACTCCGTAGGAGCGAAAGCTTTGTAGAAAAGAGATATCATTAGAATAAGAAGCTCCGTAGGAGCGACACGGAGAGGGTAAGAGCCTGCTTTGCTACCAACTTCGGCACCCCGAACTATCGGGGCGCTGGTCAAGAAAGCTATGCAAGACAGGGATAAGTGGTGTTCACTAACATTCTGTTTTTTTAAGTGCTCAAAGTGACCTATATACCCAGAACCGTGTACCTTTATACCTGAGAAGATCATTTTACATTCTTTTTACAACAATATTTTTTATATTAGTGCGTTAAATGGGATAAACAGGAAGGAATAATGATAAACCCTCCATTTATTGGCAGTTCAGACGTATTATGTTTTACCATCAACGAAATTATGGAAAACCTGAATATGCAGGTTTTATTCAAATCCCGTTGGAAAATGGCAAGAGGTGGAGAAGAAATGCTAGCTGACCTTTTGGATGATGAGCGTATTCTTGGCTCTATGGATCCCAAGGCTATATATGGTTATTTTCCCGCATATCGCGATGAACATCGTTTGATCGTTTGCGATGAGATAATATGGGAGTTTCCAGAACTGAAGGGAAAGATCATTTCCGAATACTTTAAGACAAAAGAAGAGGGTGGAGATATTATTCCTTTGACTGCTGTAAGTATTGGTGAGAAGGCAGTCGTTTTTTCTAAAGACATGTATGAAAAAAATGACTATGCGGAATATTTTCTGCTCTATGGCTTGGCAGCCGAATGTACGGAAACCTTAGCCGAAATGATCAATAACAGGATCAATGTTGAACTTGGGATCAATAAAAGTTTAAGAAGGTCTTTCGGTTATCCGGCTTGCCCTGATCTGTCATATCAAGGTCCGCTATTAAAATTACTTGAGACTGATCGCATTTCCTTAAGATTGTCAACATCCAATCAATTGATCCCTGAATTTTCAACAACAGCATTTATTTTACATACTGTGAATAAATAATGTCATCTCGACCGAAGTCTCGATTTTAGATCGAGACGAAGTGGAGAGATCTCAAACTACTCGAAAGTTTAATAAAGAATTTGAGATCTCTCCACTTCACGCCCCAAACGCTTTTGGGTCGTTTCGGTCGAGATGACAAAAGAAAAAGGAATATTAGGTGAGCGAAGTAAAACGGCAATTGAATCTCTTTCAGGTTATCGCAATTATTATCGGACTGGTGATCGGTAGCGGCGTGTTTATCAATATTGCTCCTGTTCAACGAGCTGCCGGATCTCCCGGATTAGCTGTGATCGCTTGGGCGGTCGGCGGTTTGTTTATGTTACCGCAAATATTTATTTATGCTGAACTTGGCACTGCTTATCCCGGTCAGGGATTTGGATATCTTTATCTGCAAAAAGCCGGAAGTCCCATGCTGGCTTTTCTTTATACATGGACTGCATTCTGGACCAGTGATATGCCTTCTATCACTATTTTGAGCATTGCCGCTGTTTCGGCATTGGACGTATTTTTTCCTGCACTGACGGTTGATGCCATGTCAACAAAAATGCTTGCAATCGGCGTGATCATTATCTTGACAGCCATCCATGTTCGCTCGGTGAAGCAGGGTTCCTGGATACAAGTTATCCTGACTGTTCTAAAGATCATTCCGCTTGCAATATTGGCAATTCTTGGTTTGTTCTACTTTAACTCCCCAAATTTATTTATAGAGCCTCAAATTGTAGAACCGGTAAAGCATTCCATTTTCTGGTTGATCATGATGGGTGCAGCGGGTACGGTCTGGAGCTATGCCGGATTTCCAAATATCATGTATATGGCTGGTGAGATCAAAAATCCCAAACGAAATATACCAACCGCTCTTATAGGGAGTGCACTATTTGTGACTCTGATGTATATTTTGATCTCTTTTGCTTCCGGTGCTTTGATCCCTCATGAAGAAATGATCCAAACACAGGGTTTTTTAAATCCCTTTAAATATTTACCCGCATTTGCAGGCATTGCATCCGGATTTTTGGCTATAGCTGCATTCATATCCTGTATAGGCGCTACGAATGTCTGCATTATGAGTCAACCTCGACTACAATATGCAATGGCAAAAGATGGGCTATTTTTCAAGATCTTTGCAAAGATCCACCCAAAATACGGAACTCCGGTTAACTCAATTCTATTGCAATCGGCTTTTGCCATTATTCTTGTGTTCATAAGTCAGGATACTTTGGATGCATTGCTCGGGTATTTTACTTTTTCTTATCTTCTCCAGAATATTCTGGTCTATGGAAGTATCTTTTGGCTGAAGAAACGCGATGACTATAATCCATCATATCATTCACCTATGTGGAAAGTCATGACCGTTCTTGCTATTATCCTGCCTTTTCCCTTGATCATAGCAAGTTTCAGTACTTTTCCCTTAATAGGAATATTGTTCAGTATCGGCTTTACCTTAGTTGGTATTCCGGTTTATTATCTATTTAAACGACGATTGGATAGCAAATAACATCACACGAAGTCACAAAGAAATTTAAGGCACAAAGAAACAAAAAAGCTTTGTGCCTTTGTCATTTTAGTGCCTTTGTGTGAGGTATTAACGATTCAGTAATATATCAAGCGCGGTTTCTATCACCGTATCATAACCTTGCTGCATATCAGAACTATCAAGAATTGCATAGTAATCGGGGGGTATACCGTTTTCATAATTTAAGCCATCCGGCGTGAGTGTTCGTGTAATGGAAAAACGGTAGGTCCAGCCATTGGGTAATTGTCCGCCATTCGGCATGCCCAATCCACCACCCGTCGTATCGCCGACCAGAAAAAGATTATCTAATTCCAAAGTTGCCAATGAGAACATGGAGGTTGCGCTGTAAGATCCTCTATCGATCAAGACAGCGACCGGTTTTGTGTAATGCAAAATCGTATCATAAGCTGTGGAATAAATAGCTTCATCTTCAGTAAAATCATCATGACCCGAACCTGATTTTATACACGTAGTATAAATAGGGTCCTCAAAAAGTGTAAAGTATGACAATAATTTAAAAATATTCATCATATAACCACCGCCATTCTGGCGCAGGTCCAGGATCATACCATCCGTATTTTCGTAGCGGTCAAAGATATACATCATATTATCATCTGAGAAAAGATCCGAAAAAGATGAATAACGTACATAGGCGACTTGGTCATTTGCAATAAAATCATGCCTGAACGGACCGGTAGAGTAATAGTCGGTACCCAGGTAATGATCTTGAATGAACCGGTAATCAATATTTTTTGGACCGAGTTTGCTGATATCAAAGCGTGAGATATTGAATTCTGAGAACAGATTAACATGGCCGTCTTTTAATTCATTCAGCATAGCTCCAAGATAAAAGAAAAGTGAATCATCAGAGAGGCCGGCGTGGATCTTTGATCCATATTCAAGGTATATATCATCCCAATCTACGTTCTTGACATCAAAATAGGCATATTGCTGGTCCACTTTATCCCAGAGATACTCGAAGGTTGAAATGGGATCGGATGCCGGCTCGGGTGAAAACGCGATGTTCTCACAAGATATCGTAAGGATCAATCCGATCAGTCCAAAAATGTATAGAAGTTTTTTCATATCAATTCAATTTAAAATAAAATGCGAAATTAAGGTTATGAGCAGCTTTTTCAAGCAAGTAGATATCTTTCTTTCCGCTTGTATACATTGTCCAGTCATAGCTTAATTCAATAGCGTTCCCATTATCCAAATATCTTTTTATACCCAGTTTTGTGCCCATTTGAAATCCACCCAGATAATAATGACGTGTGAAAAGATCCAGATCACTATCGATCACATAGGCGAATTCCGGTCTGCCGTTAAATAACAAAATGGGTAAACTCATTCTAAAGAAAGTTTCATATACCCGTCGGGGAAGATGATATTTAATGAACAGGAATTTCCCTTCCTTTTCGGGTCTTTCAAAGTCAAATTCAAATTGTGAGCTTAAAGACAGGTCACACATGATATCCATATTGAAAGCGGCATTTTGATAGGACTGATTGATTGATGCCGCTAATGTCGGCCGAAAAGTTCCTCCCAGTCTTAATCTTAGATCTTCATTTTCAAAGACCGGTAGTGAATGCAAATATGATACGATCATTTCACCTGAAATATGCTGGTGAAGATAGTAAGTTGCCGCACTTCCCGAGATCAATGAGAGATTTCCCAAGATCTCAAAATGTCCTTTTGCACTGTTTTGCACATAACCGGCATTCAATAAAGCTGAAATTCCATGATATCTAAGTGGAGAAGTACCCGTATCCTTGATATGAGCATATCCGCTTCCCGTTTCCGAGAATAAATATTTATCTGAAGGGTGCTTGTCTTTTGAAAATAAAAGTGAAACCAAAAGGACCGAAACTAATAAGAATTTAAATTTCATAATAAAAATTAGATGATATTATATCCAATTGCAATTGAATTTATTCCGGCTTCCGACTTCTGTATACTATCTGCATTACTGTTTACTGCTTACTGTTTCTATACCAGCTGCTATAGCAGCAACATAACCCGATGACCAGGCTATTTGCAGATTGTATCCCCCGGTTGCAGCATCAAGGTCAAGGATCTCTCCGGCAAAATAAAGTCCGGATATTAATTTGCTTTCCATTGTTGAGGGATTTACTTCTTTTAGTACGATACCTCCGGAAGTAATAATGGCATCATTCCAGCCGGTATTTCCCGTAACAATGAAGCGCATTTCGCGCAGACCCTTAAATATCTGTTTGCGTTCAACCCCTGATACCTGATTGCAGAATTTGTCGGGGTCGCATTTAACATAGTCACAAAAGGGAAAAAGCATTTTCATCGGAAGGAGATTCTTTAACATGCTTTTTAATTTTGATTTGCCATGAAAATCCAGTTCTCGAAGTAAACGAGCATCTAGCTTTGCATCATTGAGAGCGGGTTTACTGTCAATGGTGATCTCTACGAATTTATTTTCCCGCTTAGCAATGACGGCGTCGCGGCTCAAGTCCAGAATGATAGGTCCTGACAAACCATAATGAGTAAAAAGCATTTCACCGAAGATTGAGCGTATTTTTTTATTATCGGCCCAGAGAGTAGCTTGTACATTGCGCAGGGAGAGTCCTTGCATGGATTCTGCTATTTCGCCTTCTGTTTCCAATGGTACCAAAGCGGGGAGGGT
>DAOVOB010000008.1 GCA_030629925.1 Fidelibacterota bacterium | reverse complement strand
TTGAAATATCTGAACTCTGAGATTCTCTACAACCTTATCGGGTTCGAATTTTACTATGATCTCTTTTTCATTTTTCAACATCCATTCAAGTAATTTTTTGAACAAATTACTTTTGATATCAAGAATACTGAATAAAAATGCTAATGTATTTACCCAACTAGGGACGATTTTATTAAAATTTGGTGCAAAAGTAATGAATTGTATTACTTTATCAAATTCAAGATTAGACAGAGCTTTAGCGGTAAGAAATTCTTGGATATTATTATGCTCAAACTGCCAAATATCTTCCTCGCCATCTTTCTTTTTAAAGGCTGTGCAATATTTTAATGAATTGAATTCGTCACTTGTAATCAATGCCAATATGTCTGATTCTATAATCTGGTTTTTTGACAGGATTTCCATACTTAGAGCAACTTTTTGTAGTAACAATACGATTTCTTGTTTTTTACTTCTTAAATTAACGGTAGCTTTAAAATGATTCTGATCAAGTTCAATTCTATTAAGTAAAAACATCTCGTAGAGTTTCGCTCTATTTAGTTGAAGCTTATTTTCTTTGTTAAATTGATCTGCCAATAACATTAGGAAAAATGGTTTTGTGATTAGGTCACCAAGGTTAGCATCAAAAACTTCTTCTATAAAATTATTAGATTTGTCAGAAGAATATCTTCTGCCATAATAATCTTTTGCTTGATCAACATTTAAGTTATTTATTATATATGGTTCAAATTCAGGTAATGTCCCTGTTGAATTATTTACTGGTAATTCATAGAAATTCGTTCGACAAGAGATAAGTATTCGTATTTCTCTATGTTTTTCTGAAAATGTGTTTATTTGCCTTACAACTGTGTTAAAATTCTTAGGTTCAATTTCATCTAAACCATCCCAAATTATCAGTAATAAATCACTTGGTATCTGTTTCCAGAAATTTGGTAAAAATGTTTCAAGACCAAGATCCGGTGTGTACGAATTGAAGTTCTGGAGAATAGGGACAAAAGGAGAAGTATCATGACTTAATCTATAATATAGATTTTGTAGTTCTGTGGATTTTCCCGAACCAGCATCACCAAGCAGAACAACTTTTTTTGTTGATACCATCAGTTGATCCAATGGTTGCTGTTCGGTTTCTAGAAATGGATTGGCCTTTGTATTTTTGATTAATTGGAAATGTGATGTGTTTCTCTCCAAATAAGCTTGAGGGAGCGTCATTAATTCAGTCTTGTGGCTCGCTATTTTGACTTTGGTTTCTTCACTTATAATATTCTTTTCTTCAACTAATTTTTTGATACTGAATTCATGTTCAGTTCTTTTGAGAAGTTTAATAATCAAAGAATTAAATGAATCTTTTGAATCAAAGAAATTAAGATAATTATTGTTTGTTTGTTTTTGTTCTTCAATAAACTTCAGCACTTTGCCAAGCTGGTTGTGTTCATTCGAGTTATTTACAGTCCTATTTTTTATTTTAAAAAAGAAATGAATTTTAGGTTTTCCAAAGCTTTTTTTGTAACCAATTGCGTCATAAAACTCTTCTTCAGTTCCTGATTCATTCTTTTTACCACTAGAATTTACTGACTCGGGATTAGTTCCAAATCTTTTCCATAAGATTCCAATATATACATCATAGACACCAAAATATTCTTTCAATTGCTGTTGAGTTCTAGGTCCTTGTTCTCCAACACAGTTTTCCCAATCTAAAACAGTAATTGAAATGTTGGATTTTCCATGATTTGCATCCGAAAAAACTTTACATAGGCGAATAATTTGTTTTTTTTCAGGATTAACATCACTTGGACACGATACTAATATTTTAATTGTTTTATTTTCGGACATTTACGTGTCCCATTCTTTTAGTGTTTCTACTAATTTTGTTTTGTAAACTAACATAAATATGTATTATCTGCTCTTCCAATTCTTTGTAAAATTTTGTAATCCAGTTTTTTGCCCACCTTGAAAATAACTGCCAGAATTTAATTTTGAAATTAGTTTAATAACATCCTTTGCATGTTTTGAATCCCACCCTTTTTCTGTTATCAAATATGATGAAATATCTTTCTCGTTCAAATCATATCCATACTTATGAAGAGCTCTCAAAAAAGTTTTACACATCATTTCATCCATAGAATGTGTAATTCCTGTAGAAATATTAATTACAGCAGATAAATCATCAAATGCGCATTTTACAACTTTATCAAGATTTGAACTTTTTAATTTTATTGTTCCTGATAATATTTCTTCAGCACCCCATGCTTCCGCCCAGTCTTTAAGCCCATCCTTATATTCTTGATGTCCAATTATTGCAGCTACAGAAGAAAAACCATCATAATTAAACAATTTATCAGACGATAATCCAAAAGATACTAGAATCCTTTTTATATTATTATCTCTTATTGTTTTTGTTGTCTCTATTTTAAGTCTTGGACCACCATTAAAAACTTTATACTTCCCAGTGAAAAGTCCCTTGATTCTATCAGTTCCAAATATCCTTTCAAAATACCCAGTAGTTGATTGCGTAGGGATTAAAAGTGTAATCTCTTGAATTTCATCAATTTCTTCTACTAATTGAAAAGCTTTCTGTAATGTTATTTTCTCATTTTCAACAATCGGACCAATATTTTCAGTATAAAATCTTAATTTATCCATAGTTGCCTACTTAGTTTTGTTGTTGATATTTTTCTTTAAACTCCTCGAATGCCTAATTCCATCCAAAAAAGTCATGTTTAATTTTAATTTGTCCAATTTGCTGATAATATTCTGTATTTCAATATCAGAAAGGATAGTTCTATTTTGATTCTCAATCCAATTATTTATTTGATCAGGGTGAATTACATTATCAGGCATAGTTGTTTTAAATTGGCATCGGTCAAGAAAAACAACCAGAGAATGAAATCGTTGTGGAGGAATTTTAAGAATTTCAGATAAGCTCATAAGATGCTTGTAGTTTTGATGCAGAGGATTCTGAAATTGATATTTATTTTTATAAAAAGTTTGTGTCCATGTTTTTGAATTTTTATCGCCAAAGATCCAACCTGAGTAGTTCTTTGTTTCAACGACAATAATCCCCATTTTTCCTACAAGAATATGATCGATTTGTGTTGTGCCATTATTTGAGGGTATGATCAAATTGTTTATTAAAGAAAGATCATATTGTGACGTAATTTTACTTAAATGTATAGCTAATATTCCCTCACCAATTTTCCCGGTTTTATATGAACGGGGGATAACCTTGATAAGAATAATTATGATAATAATTATCAGGATCAATGTTAACATGTTAGTTGTTTATCACTTAATATATTTTTGATGATTCTCATTTTCTTTTCTTACTTTATGTGAAATAATTGTTAACCTAAATCCAAATGCAATAATTAATAATAATATTCCAAAACTATATCTGAAATCCTGCAAAAATCGACGATTACAAATTTTAATTAAACTATCGCGTTTTGTTATATTTAAATTAAGTTCATCAATTAATTGCATGGTTCTTTCGAAAGAGTATTCATTTTTAGGATTATTTATATTTAATTGAGGTAAATTTGTAATTTCCAATTTTCCATTTGAGTATGCTGAATCGACAAGAGTTTCAACTTTATTTGTCCAAACACAGACTGAATCAGCTCGGGCTTGTATGCTATCAAATACTTCCTCAGAAAATAATCCAGTATTATTATATTTCACACAATGAAAAATGTCGTTATCTAAGGAAGATGCTAAAGTTTCAAAGTCTTTTTCAATCCAATGTTCAGATTGTTTTAAATCGACAATATTATAATTATGTCTGTTTTCATCAATAAGCGCTAGTACCCCTATAAATCCTATTGCGATCCAGATATACTCAAATCTGACCCATGTTATGTTACTAAAATATTTTAATCTAACTAATAGGAAATGTAGAATTAACCAAACTATTATGACTGAAATAAATGCTGTAAGTGGATTAGATATTAAATCTCTTAAGAATTCATACATAGCTTACTCTGTTTATTAGTATTTTCAATAAATTCTTTCATGTAAAGTATTGTAAATATATTAGATTAACAAACAGTTTTTCTCACAAGAGCTTGAAAGTGAGGAGTATCTGCGTAAATCCGCTCAATCTGTGGATAAAGTTTGTTTCAAAATTCTGTCGCATGAATAGATCTCTCCGCTACGCCCGTCAAGTGACGGACTTCGGTCGAGATGACACTTCTACGCCTAGGCTACGGTGTGCAGGCAGTTTATGCCCTTGTGAATCTTAGCGGGTAAAAAATATTCTTAGTGACTTTGTCTTTCTTTGTGCCTTTGTGTGAGGTATTCTCTCAAAAAGAGCAAACTACCCGCAAGGCTCATCAGGCTGGCAAGAGCGATCGCATAGGAAAAATTACCGGAAAGATCAAAAAGAATTCCGCCGCTCATGGGTCCGGCAATTCCCGCGATGGCATATCCCAAAAACACATAGGGGTAGATAAGGCCGAGATTATTGACTCCGAATAATTCAGCTGTTTCTTTGGCAAAAAGAACAAAATTCCCGCCAAAGCCAAAACCGATCAGAAAGACAAGGATCAAATACGACATATCGGTCAAAGTGATGATATTCAACAAAATCAGAGATATTGATTGAAAGATCAGTGCCAGGAATACACTTATATTTGCACCGATATGGTCACTTGCATACCCCCAGACAAGTCTGCCCAGGAAGTTGGCAATGGCATACAATGAAATACTAAGGACTAAATGGTGACCGGATATATTGCTTTGTTCTCCGATAATTTTCAAAGAGCCGATGATCATCAATCCTGCAAATGTCCCCAGGAATAGTCCGAAAAACAATTTTCTAAAGGTCGCTGAACTTAGAAACGACCTTGTATTAATGGGTTTATCTAGTTTGTTTTCTGCGGACTTTTGAACCTGAAAGATAAAATTTGATAAAAGCAATATGATCAGACCATATGATATGCCTACGATCTTAAGCAGTTGCAACACATCTTTACCATTGGCCAATACTATGTTGGAAATTTCCGACATAAATATGGCACCTAAACCAAAACCCGCAGCGGCGATGCCTGTAATGAGTCCTTTTTTCTCAGGAAACCATTGAACGGGTGATGTAAGGGCAAGCCAATAACCGAAACCCGTTGCGATGCCTGCCAATACGCCAATTCCCAATAAAATGATATAGAAATTACCGTGAGAATGACTCGCAACAAAATAACCCACAAAGAATAATATACCTGAAATGTAACCGATCGTTCTAAACTTGATCTTCCTGCCTAAACGCCCAACTAAGATCATGGTGGCAGGGAAAATTGCGATGATAGAGCCAAAGATCACTTGCGACTGAAAAGCTGAGAAATGATATTTACTTATCAGTTCAGATGCAATGATACTCCATGCATAAACACTGCCTATGCAAAGCATGATGATAAATGAAGCAAATAAGGTTAAATACTTTTTCACGGTAATGATCCAATTCGTTCTTAATTGTTGTAATATATGAAATTAAACAGAATTTGCAATTGTTTTCAGGGCTTCGACCTCACACAAAGGCACGAAGGTCAATATGGCACAATACCTCACACAAAGGCACAAAGAGCACAAAGTATCACAAAGGCTTTTATGGCTTGGCACAAAGTATTCAAAGTCACTAAGTAAAATTTAAGGCATTTAAGTTATATTTAATTTGGGGAAGATATTTGGGGGCCGCCTCGCGACGACGCGTCAAGAAAATCCGATGAGTGAGGGTTAAAAAGTATCTGGGTTGAGCGAAGCGAGACCCTTGAGATACTTTACTGAACAAAGAGGATTTTTAGCCAAAGGAGAGCAGCGGTTGATTTTCTTTTGCTTCTTTTCTTTGATTAAGCAAAGAAAAGAAGGGCATTTATTTATTTGTTCAACCCCTCCCTTCTTCGCCTAGGCTACCAGTCTTCGCTAAAGTTTCGGCTGGCACGGCGCAGGGCCGGCCATGGGGTCGGGGTTGTTTTTGTTTGGTGCTGACATCCCCGGGTTTCACCCGGGGTTACTGTTCTTCAACCCTTCGTCAAGCTCAGGGTTGTATATCTTAATGACACGATAGCATAATAATGATGAATATGTGCGGTTGAAATTATTACTGGTGGATTTGGAGGGCAGGCGATTGACAATTTGAATATCAGATTATTGCCACACGACAGGCAAAATATTTGGGGCCGCTTCGCGAATTATTTATTGAGCATTATCTGTGATGTTTATCACAAATTCAGCGGCTCTCAGTATATCTTGCCGGATGATTGATTATATTCATAAAAAAAATAATAGCAAAAAAACGAAGCTTTAATGATTTATTATAAGAAGGACATGAAGAGCAAGGTGAACAATGAATGATAATCTGATTAAGGACAAAGAGTATTTAACCTTTATAAGCAATATTAAGCAGCAAGTTCAAAAAGCTCAAATTAAAGCTGCAGTATCCGTTAATAAGGCTATGTTGCAATTATACTGGTCTATGGGTAATAAGATTTTTGAAAAACAAAAGGAAAGTAAATGGGGCGAGGGATTTTTAATTCAATTAAGTCATGATCTGAATTGTGAGTTTCCTAAAATGAAAGGGTTTTCAGTCCGTAATTTGAAATATATACGGCAATGGTATACGTTTTGGGATAAAGCAACTCCAATTGGGCAACAACTTGTTGCCCAAATTCCTTGGGGGCACAATTTGTTAATTCTCGGTAAAATCAAAAATATAATTGAAGCAGAATTCTATGTAAAGCAAGTGATCAAGAATAATTGGTCCAGATCAGTATTGGCGCATCAAATTGAGGGGGAATTGTATTTGAGAAAAGGGAAGGCTGTTACAAATTTTGAAGCTGTTTTGCCTGAACCACAATCTGATCTTGCGCTTCAAATAATTAAAGATCCCTATCATTTTGACTTTTTGAATATTAATGAAAAACATAAAGAAAAAGAATTGGAGGATGCTCTTTTGGAGCAGGTGACACAATTCTTGTTGGAGTTGGGATCCGGATTTTCATTTATTGGTAGACAAGTTAAGATATCCATTGATGAAGAAGAGTTTTTTATTGACCTTCTATTCTATCATATTCACTTGCATTCTTATGTTGTCGTTGAGTTGAAAACGGTAAAATTTAAACCGGAATTTACAGGAAAATTAAATTTTTACATTTCTGCAGTAGATGATATTCTAAAGACAGAGCAAGATAAACCAAGCATTGGCATATTGATATGTAAACAAAAGAATAAAATCGTGGTTGAATATGCGCTAAGAGATATTAAAAAACCCATGGGGGTCAGCGAATACACCATCACAAGAAATTTACCCGATTCATTAAGATCTTCACTGCCGAGTATTGAATCGATAGAAACGGAACTTGATAAAAAATAAAAGAATGGTATGAAATGCCGGGGTTTCACCCCAGGTTATTATTGTTCGATCCTTTCGGGATCATTCAATTGATTATTGTTATTAGAAAAAAATCTGTAAGAATCTGTGAAATCTGTGGATAGGGTTTGTTCAAGATCATCATCTCATGAATAAATCTCCACGGCTGCGCCTTGAATATCGAACAAAGAACAAGGAATGTCAATTTAAGAAGTGAATATTTACTCTAAATTCTAAGCATTTCACATGAAGACCTCGCAAGGGGTCAAACAATAATACATACCTGCACTCGCATTCTTACAACCCTGACGGGGTTGAACATAAATAAGCACGGACAATCATGAATATTATGGACGTCTGCGGATTTCCGGAAAACCGATGCGTATTCATCGTTCATCATTCATAATTACCTTCTCATGAATAGATCTCTCCGCTACGTCCACCTTCAGTCGGACTCCGGTCGAGATGACACACCTTCGCTAAAGCTTCGGTGTGCAGGCAGTTACTTCCTCATTTCATGTTTTACGTCTCACGACTTACGTTTCACGTAATTGTCCTTTGTCAATTGTCCTTTGTCAATTAAAGTGTTATCTTTCATCACTGCTTTATGATAAAACAGCAAAAAAAATAGAGAAGTACTATGATAAATCCCCGAAAATTCGCTCACAAAATTCTCCTCAAGTGGTTTACCACTGACTTTTATCTTGAGCATCTGATCAATTTTAATGAGACGGAGATTTCCGCTCAGGATCGCCGCTTCGTGGAGGCACTGGTTCATCAGGTGATCATGCATCAGCGTATGCTGGATCATGTAATGAGGAAGTTCATTTCAAAAAAACCGAAAAACCCTATTTATGTCGCTTTGCTTATGGGTATTTGTGAGATCCTTTATATGCAAGTCAAAGACCATGCGGCCCTGAATGAAACGGTGACCATGGTGGGTAAGATGGATCATCGCTCTAAGGGTTTTGTCAATGCGGTGTTGCGAAAGGTTCTGACTTTCCGCGATGAAAAATGGGAAGGCTATCAAAAGGATCCGTCCCGAAGCTTCGGGAAACCGGGTATTCGTTTTGGGTTTCCTGACTGGATGATCGCACGCTGGATCAAGCAATTCGGGTCTGAAACGATGGAACTGCTTCCAGCCCTGAACGAGCGTCCCCGCAAGATGGCGCGCATCGTCAAAACGGGTCAACGGAAGAAGATCCTTGATACCCTGAGTGAATTGGGCGTGTTAGAAGACGTGAGCGCTTACCACAAAGATTTCATTTTTATCCATTCCTGGCAACCTTTGCTTCAGCATGAATTGTTCACGGAGGGCTATATTATTGCCCAGGATGTTTCAGCTGTTTTTCCTGTTATGCTCATTGCAAATGATAATCCAAAATCTGTTGCGGATGTCTGCTGTGCACCGGGTGGAAAGTTGACGGCATTGAAACAATATTGTCCCAAAGGAACAAAGATCAGAGGCTACGATCTTAACCCACGTCGTATTGAGGATACTCAAAAAACGCTGGATCGTTTGGGAATGAAAGATGTATCGCTTAAAGCCAGAGATATCTCAAAAGAAGAAATACCCTTATTTACACATATCCTGATCGACGCACCCTGCTCGGGTTTTGGTGTGATCCGTAAACGTACGGACCTGCGCTGGCGACGAAAAGAAGAAGAAATGCCCGGACTCCTGAAAGTCCAGCATGATATTCTTGAGAACATGAGCAAGTATGTTAAACCGGGTGGCATGATGGTCTACAGTACCTGTACTTTCGATCGTGAAGAAAACTGGAATCAGGTGAAGCAATTCATTAATCGCCATCCTGAATTTTCAGTTGAGCCGGCAAATCCCGATCTGTTTCCCAAAGAATTGATCACAGATTACGGAGCAATTGAAAGCCTCCCACATCAGCATTCCTGTGAAGGATCGTTTGCAATTGCTCTTAGAAAGTGTTAAATTTTTCGCCACTTACCGGAATTGCTTAAAATAGTTCATTCCGGCATGAATAAACTCCGAGGCCACAGAAACATGCTAGAAGCTAATACGCTCAAGGAATTGGCGAAAAAACGGGTTTTGATCTTAGACGGTGCAATGGGTACGGCTATCCAACAGCGCGGACTTGTGCCCGAAGATTTTACTTATCCCGGACTCCCGACACCCGTCCCCGGTTGTAATGAACTGCTTTCTATTACCCGCCCCGATATTATAAAAGATATCCATCGTGCATATATTGAAGCAGGTGCAGATATCATTGAGACCAACACTTTCGGTGCCAACCGTTTTGGTCTAAAAGATTACGGTTTAAGCGACAAGGTTTATGAATTGAACTTAGCTTCTGCGAAGCTTGCACGTGAAGCGGCGGAATCGGCAGACAAAGCGGTTTTTGTCGCGGGGGATATTGGTCCCACCGGTCGCTCAGCTTCTTTTTCTCCTTCCGTGGATGATCCTTCATTCAGAGAATCGGATTTTCATGATTTTGTTGAAATGTATCGAGAACAACTCAAGGGCCTTTTAGATGGTGGCGTTGATATTATCTTGATAGAAACTATTTTTGATACTTTGGTCGCCAAAGCAGCTTTGACTGCTGTCATGAAGGAATTTGAAGATCGACAAATCGAACTTCCGATCATGGTGTCAGCGACTTTCAGTGATAAAAGCAGACGGACGCTCTCAGGGCAAAGTCTGGAAGCATTTATTTCATCTTTATCCTCTTATCCTATTTTTTCATTGGGTGTCAATTGTTCGACCGGGGCGTCTGAAATGGTCCCGCTGATCCGTGATCTTGCAAAATTATCACCTTTTAGAACCTCCGCACATCCCAATGCCGGTTTCCCGGATAACGATGGTTTTTATACTCAAACTCCCGATGAATTGGCAGAACTCTTAAGGCCTGTTTTGGAAGAAGGCTTGCTGTCTGTTATCGGTGGTTGTTGTGGAACTCGTCCTAAGCATATTGCTGCCATAGCCAAGATGGCAAAAAACAAACCTCCTTTTCAACTTCACACAAAAGAACCTGTCTTAAAGCTCAGCGCATGGGATGTCCTGAGTATCCCCATGGAACATCAGTTTATTACCGTGGGCGAACGCGCAAACGTTGCCGGTTCACGGAAATTTGCTCGTTTGATAAAAGAAGATAAATTCGAAGAAGCGATCTTATTGACTCGCAAACAAGTAGAAGCCGGCGCACAGATCATTGATGTCTGTATGGACGACCCACTCATTGATGCGCCTGAAGCCATGAAGAAATTCTTGCGTTTGGTCGCCGCCGATTCGGTTGCCGCACGTGTGCCTGTCATGATCGATTCGTCTTCCTGGTCGGTGATCGAAGCGGCTTTACCCGAATTGCAGGGACGGGGGATCGTTAATTCCATTTCCTTGAAAGAAGGCGAAGAAGAATTTTTACAAAAAGCGAATTTTATACATGACATGGGTGCAGCGCTTATGGTCATGTTATTTGACGAACACGGTCAGGCGGATACTTTTGCACGAAAATGTTCGATAGCGGAGCGTGCCTATCGTTTACTCACGGAAAAAACCAAGATCAAACCCGAATCCATTATTTTTGATCCGAATATATTATCTATCGCGACCGGTATTGACGAGCATGATCTTTATGCCCGCGATTTTATCCGTGCGATTGCCTGGATAAAAGAACATTTTCCCAAGGTGAAGATCAGCGGGGGATTGAGTAACTTATCTTTTGCTTTCAGGGGAAACAATCCTTTGCGGAAAGCTATGCATACGCTGTTTCTTGAATTGGCGGTTGAAGCCGGATTGGATATGGCTATCGTGAATCCCGCCATGGAATTTGCTTCCGCCGGTATCCCGGAAACGGCAAAAGCGATCATTCGTGAAACATTATTGGTTGAAAAAGGTGATGGTCCTGCCGCACGAAAAGCACTCATTGAGCTCGCCATGAGTGGCTCACTCAATACAGAAGCTAGAAGCCAGAAGTCAGAAAAAGTCGATGAATGGCGAACGAAGGATGTACAGGAACGGCTTTCCGAAGCCTTGGTTCGAGGAGATGATTCTTACTTGGCCGACGATCTCGACGAAGCCGGTAAAGAACATGCCATGGAATTGATCGAAGGACCTCTCATGGGGGGCATGTCCAAAGTCGGTAAATTATTCGGAGAAGGAAAAGTTTTTCTACCTCAGATTGTTCGTTCAGCCCGTATCATGAAAAAAGCGGTTGATATATTAAGGCCATACCTTTCGGAAATGGATGATTCAACAGCCAATACGCGGGGTACGGTTGTGTTGGCGACCGTCAAAGGTGATGTGCATGATATTGGCAAGAATATTGTTTCGCTGGTTTTGCAATGCAACCATTTCAAGGTCATTGATCTGGGCGTCATGGTGCCACCCGAAAAAATTTACGAAGCGGTTGTTGAACACAAAGCCGATATGTTGGGTTTAAGCGGGTTGATCACGCCGTCATTGACTGAAATGGTAACGGTATGCAGTCAATTTGAAAAAGCAGGTTTGACTATTCCTATCATGATCGGTGGTGCGACCACATCAGAGGCTCATACTGCCACTAGATTGGCCCCTCATTATCCGGGTCGAGTCGTTTATTCATCAGATGCTTCTCACTCAGTATCGCTTGCGCTACAACTTGCCTCTAAATCTGCGGATGATTTTCTAAAGAAAACACAGCAGCATTATCAAAAACTCAGTAAAAAAGTTGAAAATAAAAAGCGGACGTTATTAAGTCCCGAAAAAGCTCGGAAAATTAAGCATAAAAAAACCAATGCTTCTCCCAAACCGGAAAATTACGGTGTCCGGGTCGTTGAAAATATTCCTCTTACCGACATTATTCTCCTGATCAATTGGAAAATGCTGGCACTGGCCTGGCAGGTAAAACCAAATTCAGATGAAGCGAAAAGAATTAAACAGGATGCAAAGACCTTATTGAACGATCCTATAACATGCGAAGTTTTTAAGGGTGCTTTAAGTGCAATGGTCGGACTTTTTCCGGCTTACAGTCAAAATGAAGATGTACATTTACTTGATAAAGATAATAACGAACTTGCCACTTTGTATTTCTTACGTCAGCAGGAAGCAAAGAAAAATAATAAAGCTCTATCACTTGCGGACTATGTATCGGCATCGGATGACAGTATGGGTTTGTTCGTTGCATCTGCAGGAAAAGGGATCAATGTTTTATCCGGAAAATTTCATGAAGATGATGATGAATACAGAGCCCTGCTTGTTAGTATGCTTGCCGATCGACTGGCTGAAGCTTTGAGTGAATATTTACATCAGAGATTAAATACCGAATGGTGGAAGACGGGTCAAACGATCATTCGACCTGCAAATGGATATCCATCGGCACCCGATCACTCCGAAAAAGAGACGATCTTTAATTTACTTGAAGCTGAAAAACATTTAGGTGTAAAGCTCACCGAAAGCTTTGCCATGGATCCGGTTTCCTCTGTCTGCGGCTATTATTTTGCCGATAAAGATGCACATTATTTTTCCTTAGGCACGATCTCGGATGAACAGTTTGAGAAATATGCGGAGAGAAAAGGCAAAGACATTGAAGAATTGAAGAAAGTTTTTGCAGGAAAGCTACACAATTGACAATTAAATTAAGAATGATGAATTGATAATTTGAGATGAAAATCAATTTTACTCCCTGCATATGTAGGGGCGACTCTAGAGTCGCCCGTAATTGATATAAAATTTAAATGTCATCTCGACCGCAGTCGTCCGTGAAAAACGGATGATGAGGCGCGTCATCCTGAAAAATCTGCGCAGCAGATTTATTCAGCCCCGAAGGGGTCCCAAGGGGAGACCTCGCCGAAATTGATAAATTGAAATACATTGATAAAAATTAATTTGAGATCTCTCCGCCCCGATACTTCGGGGCTCGAAATGACAATATGATAGGAACACGATCATGAAAGTCACAGACAGCCCTGTGGGCAAGGCAAAAGGCAAAAGTACAAAGGCAAAAGATATCTTGTCAATCCTGCCTGCCCTTCCGAAGCTCGCAGAGCGTAGGAGGGTTATCCTGAAAAATTAAAAAATGTATTTGCGGGAAAATTTATTTAAAAAATATAGAGTGTCATCTCGACCGGAATCTACCGAAGCATTTGCGCAGGTGGATGAAGTGGAGAGATCTCAAAATGCGAAAATAGCAATTAGCGGTTTGAGATTTCTCGACTGCGCTCGAAATGACAAAAATGATTATAAGGATATTGTATGAAAGTCACAGACATTATCAAAAAAGCAACAAAACCCCTTTTCACATTTGAGCTGTTACCACCACTCAAGGGACATACTTTAGATGCCATAAATGAAGCCATAGAGGCCATGCTGCCTTATGATCCCGCTTATATTAATATTACGAACCACCAACAAGAAGTGATCTACGTTGAACGTCCCGATGGTCTGATAGAACGCAAAACAGTCAGAAAACGTCCGGGAACCGTTGCCATGTCCGCAGCAACTCAATTTAAATACAATATTCCCGTTATTCCTCACATGATCTGCGGTGGGAGATCCCGCGATCAACTGGAAAACCAGCTTATTGAACTCAATTTTCTCGGGATCGATAACGTATTTGCACTTCGAGGTGATCCTCCTCACGGGGAACGTCGTTTTGTGGCACAAAAAGACGGGTATGAACATACAGATGGTTTGGTTGAACAAATAGCCGCTTTTAACTGCGGGAAATATTTGGATCCCACACTTAAAGAACCTACTCCCGGTGATTTTTGTATTGGTGTGGCCGCTTATCCCGAAAAGCATTTTGAGTCTCCGAATCTTGATCAGGATATAGCCATGCTCAAGAAAAAAGTCGATGCGGGTGCTGATTACATTGTGACCCAGATGTTCTTTATCAATGAGCACTATTTTTCATTTGTTGATAAATGCCGCGAAGCAGGTATCAGGGTCCCGATTATTCCGGGTATCAAACCGATCCGGCGCAGAAAAGATATAGACTTTTTACCCCAGACCTTCCATATTGACCTGCCATTGGATCTTGTCAAAGATGTTGCGGCATGTGACAGTCTTGCCGCGATCAAGGATGTAGGTGTTGAATTTTGCAAAGATCAGGTCCGCGAGCTTCTTAAAGCCAATGTCCCCGGTGTGCATTTTTATAGTGAAGGCAGGGCGGAGCAGATTACGAGGGTGATTAAAGATACCTTTTAAATAAATTGATCTCAGAACAAGGATTAACGATTTTAGAAGTACGAAGATAATATTTTGCCTTGACCCTGAAAGGGTCGAATAACATTATAAAACGTTTCTCCATGAAAATGTAGAGACGCAGCATGCTGCGTCTCTACAAATCATTTGGGAATCAATCGTCGCAAAATGCATTGCATTTTGCGACATCTTTGATTTAAGAATAATTAAATTATTTGACTCAATTATTTTAACTTTTAACCTAGTAGACTTTTCTCTTTAATTTTATTTTTATTATGATTAACTTTCTCTGATGAATAATAAAAATCAAAAGATCAAGATCCTGATCCAAGAGACCAAAGGTCCCAGCAAGAAGAAGAAAGAAAAACGACCTATTCGCAATTTATTGATCTTTGCCGGTATATTTGCTCTTGCCTGTATCCTTCTTGGAATATTGATCAATTTTATAGTCATGCCTCAGTTAACTCGACAAGGACAGGAACGAATTCTTCTTGATGTCCAAGGTCTGAGTTGGGAAGAGGCACGACATTTGCTTGAACTGGAAAAATTTACACCGGTGCGTG
>DAOVOB010000016.1 GCA_030629925.1 Fidelibacterota bacterium | reverse complement strand
GGTGCCGATAATCGTTATCCCGTGGATATAATTGCGAACAAAGAAAGCGAATGTATTTTTATTGAAAAATCGTCATTTTCAAAATTGCTCCATATGAGCTCCGTGGTACAAAATAATTTTTTGGATATTGTTGCCGGTAAAGCTCAGTTTTTATCAAGCAAAATAAAATTCCTGACCCTTCAGCCGATCAAGGGTAAAATTGCCGATTACCTGTTGAGGCGAACGAGGCGAAGCCTGCTGAACACCATTGATCTTCCTTATTCTCAGGATAAATTGGCAGATTTGTTCGGGGTAACGCGTCCGGCTCTGACGAGAGCATTAAGGGAGCTCGATCAAAGCAAGATAATTTGCGCAAAAGGAAAACGAGTTTGTGTTTTGGACAGAGGCAAACTGGAAGAATTTGTGCAATAAAAGCTATTTTTTTACTTGAATGTCTTTCTTATAAACGATCGTATGATATGGGAAGGGTATTTCAATGCTTTCCCGATCAAAGCACTCTTTCACGGATTTTAACACGTCACATTTCATCTCAAAGGCACTATCGTTTCCCCTTGCCCAAGCATAAGCGCGAAGTTTCACGGCAAAATCCCCAAGCTCCGTTACGCGAATGATCACGGCAGGTATATTATTTTTTTTCTCGCCGGCTTTCCTGTTATCAATGAAATTCGGATGCTTTTCGATCTCAGCCCGTATAATAGAAATAGCTTTATCGATGTTTGCATCATAAGCAATACCGAATTCGATGTGCTTATTGATCTTTTTATCGCTGATATTGCTATTAATGATCACTTCCTCACTGATCACACTGTTGGGGATGATAATGCGGCGGTTTTCATAATCTCGGATAATGGTATGGCGTAAGGTAATTTCTTCAACGACCCCCATTTTATTATCGGAGAATTTTAAAGTATCATCAATACGGAAGGGTTTGAACATCAGAATAAAAAGTCCGCTGATAAGATTGGAAAAAGTTTTTTGCAAAGCCAAACCAATAAAAGCGGCAAAGATTCCAAAGCCCGCAAAGAGTGCTTTTCCAAAAGAGCGCAAGGGTGGGATGTAATAAAATATGAAAATTATCGCAGCAGTAAAAATAATAAAAGAAATGGAATTTTTCAAAAAAGAGAAATTAGTTGGATCTGCCTTTAAGCGTTTGGAATATTTCACAATAAAAACAGAGATCAATTTGCGAAGAATAAATGATAGAATAAATGCAGTTATTATAATAGCCGCGATTACGATCGCATGTTCCCAATTCAACCATTCCACAGCATACTCCCCTGTTATTGCAAAATATAAAACAAATATAAGGCAAAATGGAAAACAATTCTTTAATAACAACCCAAATAATTGAATATTTCTCACCCTCCAATTTTCGTGCTGCACATCACACCCTCAGATTACAACTATTATCAGAACACAAAATGGTATAAATTTATCACCATGGAAAAAGAAACAATATATCGCACATCATTTACACCGTATTTAGAATTATTTGAACCAAGAACAGCCTATATTTCTGAATTAAGATTACAACATGCCTGGAAAAATTTGCTATGGAAACAGACACGATATGATACAAGGGGAAGAAAAATTCGAATTTTAAGCCCAGGCCGCCACAATCACAGTGATGGTCCTGATTTTCTGGATGCAAGAATTATGCTGAATGAAAAATTACTGAGCGGAGATATCGAGCTTCACCACCGGGAATCTGATTGGTATGCCCATAAGCACCACCTTGACCCCAACTATGACCATTGTATACTTCATGTTATTTTTCATACACCCGGAAGCTCTGCTGAAGCCCGCTGCGCAGCCGGAAATATTTTATCAACATGCTTTGTGTCGCTCGAAGAAGTTTTAAATATTGAACCACCCGGTTCGTGTCGTGTTTTTTCTCCCGAAAAGGAAGAGTATTTCGACCTTTTAAAAAAACAGGGGTGGAAAAGAGTTAATAAAAAAGTACAATACTTCTACGACAACCGCTTGCGTTTCCCCGGTAATGTAATGCTATATTGGGGATTATTTAAAGCTTGCGGATATCGTTATAATGAAGAAAATATGATCAAGCTTTTTGTTCGTTTCCCTTGGGCGGCGTATTGTGATGAGCTTTTAAGTCCACGGGATATAATTCCTATATTGAATGAACTGGCTGAGTTTTCATCTCGATATCCCGATCAAAGAACAATTCGTTGGACTCATTCTCGTACGAGGCCGGCACATTTTCCTGAGAAGCGTGTTTTATGGCTCGGAAAGTTAATGACCACATACTATCACGCCTCACTTGCGGACATTCTTTATGATATTTGCTATTGTAAAGGAACTTTTGATGCCATGAAATCAGCTCTTTTTGATTTGCCAGAGGTAAAGCCCCCCGGCACGGTATTACAGAAAGAAATGTTCATGAATACAGTACTACCCTTGTTGGAATCCATGCGAAAAGAGAAGAAAGATAAAGAACCGGTATATTCTTTGATAAGAAAAAAGATCGAAAATTGCACAATTACTCAAGCCTACGGTATGGTAAAGCGTTTTCATGATCAACATGGCATAAATGCTAAGGATGGGCGACAAAGAAGTTGGCTGATCTCTCAAGGTGTTTTAAACATTCACGACAATTACTGTTCACAGGGCATGCAATTAAATTGCCCGATCTGTCTTATGGAAGAGGCGGAAGATATATTCCATAAATAAATTTTTCATAGTTTCATTTATCAAATCATTGTACATTTATCGATATGAAAAATATATATACTACCGAAGAGTGGGCAGCACTAAAAGAATGTATTAGGGAACAGAAACAAGAAGGACAAAAATTGGTTTTCACCAATGGATGTTTTGATATTTTGCATCCCGGTCATGAGGCGCTTTTGGCTTTTGCGCGCAGACAGGGTGGTCTGTGTGTGTTGGGTTTAAATACCGATTTAAGTGTTAAAAAATTAAAAGGACCTGGTCGTCCGGTAAATTCCGAAAGAAATCGCGCTCAGAATCTTTTAAAGACAGGGTATGTAGATGCGGTTGTGCTCTACAATGAAGAGACACCCCAAAAGATCACAGATGTTTTGGAGCCGGATATTTTGATCAAGGGTGATGATTATAGTTTAGAAACCATTATTGGGGCGCCTGAAGTCACAGCCAGGGGTGGAAAAGTATTGGTTTTCAGAAGAGTTCCGGGATATTCGACTACAGAGATCTTGCGCAATGAAACAAAAAACAATGAAACAAATAGAGGATAAAGGTGTTTGGTCTATGATGAAACAATATACAAAACCATACATTCTTGTGATCATACTTATTCTAATAGGGAACGCCAGCCTGCTTTCTGCCGAGAACATTCTAAAGATCTTGGCTGGATATGGCAGGGATTCAGTAGCCACTTTTTCCACACAAAATGCACAGGCAGAAGCCGCAAAAGTTTTCAATTTAATTTTAGAGCCTGATGGAAAAGTAACTAAAGAAAAAGCTGAACAATATTTAACAAACACAAAATCTTCTGCTATGAAAGCATATCTTTCCGTGATGTTGGCTGATTATGCCTTTGTCAACAACGGTTATGAAAGCGGTTTGCGTTATTTGAAGCGTGCTGTTGATGAACATGATCCAATCAGAAACGACAGCTATTATCGCATGGTTTTAGCTCGTGCTCAAAAAAATATAGCTGAGTCACCCGGGAAAACAGAAGAGAACAAAATAAGTATTCTTTCCGGGCACAATCCAACGGCGATCAAGGCAAAACCGGTTATTGAAAAAGTAAAACTTGATTCAAATCCAAAGCCAATTGTAGTAATTCTAAAACCTTCAGCCGAGCCCCAAAAAGAAAAGACCACCACTCAGCTTGAAAAAGCAATCAATTTTAGAATTCAAGTGGGCGCATTTTCTGTTCAAGCCAATGCTAATAAAAAACAAAATTATTTTAAAGAGCGCGGTTATCCTGTGGCGATCACCATAAGAGAAATTACCTCGGGGTATTTATATATTGTCCGGATTGGTGCTTATGAAACATATAGTGAAGCAAAAAGCGCCTTGTCTGATCTGAAATCAAAATATCCTTCAGAAGATGGGATCGTTATAAAGGTGGCGGGAAAATGAAAGCTTTCCGCTCACTCCTATTGTTTACACTTTTTTGCACAGGAGTACTTTCTGCCATAGTAGGTGATTGGGCGTCCTATGGATCTCAGCTAACCCTTAAAGATCTTCATTTTTCCGATAACACGCTTCGAGCAGCCTCCCATGGCGGAATCGTTGCCTTTGATACAGAAGATGAAAGTTTTAATACACAGAGCAATGCAAATCACCTGAAACATATTGATATTCTTCGTTATTTTGTAAATAGCGATGGGAGCGAGTGGTATTCTTATGATTCGGGAATAGATGGAATTAGTTATAGCTCCACGAACGGAAATAGTGATTATTTTGATTTTGGATTTACCGAGGTGGCGGTATTTGCCGGAAATAATGAAAATGTTCTTGCTGGGTATATGAATGATTTTACTCCCGAGATCGCTCATTTTGTCAAGAATAACAATCGATATATTTTTAAGGATACATATAATCAATTTCCAGACAATCCTGAGGCTATTTATGATATAGTAATTGTTGGCGACAGCATATTTATTGCGACCGATAAAGGGTTAAAAAAAGCATGGTTATATCATGCAAATTTAAAACCCGAGAGCGCCTGGGAGCCCGTGGATCTTGACAGCAGCTCAACACTACAATGTTTGAGCGACTTTGGTGATAGCCTTTTTCTTGTTAATGAAGATAACGATCTTTATAGTTATTATCGTGGGATTGAAAATAAGATAATGGAAGGTAGTGAAGGGAGTCTTTCCTTTTATAAAAACAGCAACGAACTGTATTATGCAACCCAACACACCATTTATAATGCATTGACAGGTGAGAGCATTTATATTTCGAATAAGGAAATGAGCGGTTTTTCTTTTCAGGGCGATACGCTATGGGTTTCTGAAGAAAACAGAGGGATATCACGTGTTTTGCCCAATGGCACCGGCCGGACTCAGTTTATTCCCAATACACCTTTAAGTCTTAAAGCAAACGCTCTTGCCATTACGGTGGATCAAAAAGTCGCAGTTTGTGGTTTGAGCGGTGTTTCCATTCTTGACGGTAAGAGTTGGCACAATCTTGTATTTTCAACCGATGGCGAAAATTTACATGAAGAAAAATTTTATGAAAGGTTCTCGGCCGACACACTGAATATAGCTTATTCAATTGGCGGTCAAACTGCAGTATATGATGCAATGGTTTCATCAACGGGTGAACTATTTTGCTCAATCACGGATGTTACTTCCCACCCAATTTCGGGGGTAGAAGGTCCCGGTGCACTTCAGAGAATCGATTTAAATGATCTTTCCTCCTATACGGTCTACGATACAAGCAATGGCGTTATCGAGGGTACTCAAGAATTGGGAGGAAGCTCATATTATCTAAAAATGCGCGGTATAGCCGAAGATAAATATGGAAATATCTGGGCGTTGAATGTTCACACTCTTGCCGCACAAACGCTGTTGAAAATTCGCCCGAATGGTGAGATAATAAAATTTTCCAAAGAAGAATCGGATGATAATCTGCAGATTCTTGCCCGTGAAATGATATTTGACAATTACGGTCGGCTTTGGATCGCCAACGAAGCTCGTCAATCGGATATACCAAGAACAACTGGCGGGATTACCGTTTATGATCAAAATTCGGGAGTTTGGGCATTGATCACCACGTCTGACGGCTTAGCCTCCAATGATGTTTATTCAATTGATCTTGACCCTCTCACGGGGAATATATGGGCGGCCACAGCTTCTGGCGTCCAAATGATCCGCACACCAACATCTTTTACAAATAATACCGACTTTAGTATGAACCCGACAATTGATGGTTTAAGCGGGATGGTTCCCGCAAAAATTAGAATTGACCCAAGGGGCAATAAATGGATATTGACACAAAGCCAGGGTGTTCAAATTTATCTAAATAATAATCGCTGGTTTGATGAGGGAAATGGCTTAACAACCAATAACTCACAACTTCTTGATGATGTGGTATATGATCTCGTTTTTGACACAAAGAACGGTTATGCTTACTTATTGACAGCATCGGGACTGAGCCGTTATGAGATAGCCTGGACAGAAGAACGAACTTCCATGGATGAGGTAATCGTATTTCCACAGCCATTTCATCCCGGCGTTGATCCCTATCTTGCTATTGATGGACTTGCCGAACAGAGTCAGGTGCGTATTACTACTCTTGATGGCCGGGTTGTTCATCAGTTTGCTGCCGATGCTGTAGAAAATCAAGAAAAACAGATCGTCTGGGATGGCATTATACCCAACGGAGAATATATTCCGCGAGGCATTTATCTTATATTTATTACCAATATTGATGGCTTAAAGGCAACAACAAAGTTTGCGGTTGAATAATCGCGGTTTGTAAGCGATAATTACTCCATTTACATTATGTTTCACACAATTCGTAAACTTTTAAATTTCGCCTTTTTACTTTGTAATTTTACCATATTTTTCCCTACATTTATTTGACAAACATGACCGAACGTTAAAAAGGAAGAGAATGGACTCTAAAACGATAAGAAAACAGTTTATAGAATATTTCGAGAAGACATTAGGACATACCGTAGTTCCTTCAGCACCGGTTATTCCACAAAATGATCCAACGCTATTGTTCACAAATGCCGGAATGAACCAATTTAAATCATATTTTCTTGGTGAGACACAAGCACCATTCAAACGGGCTGTAGATTCGCAAAAATGTATCCGCGTCAGTGGAAAACATAACGATCTTGAGGCTGTTGGTCGCGACCATTATCATCACACATTTTTTGAAATGCTGGGAAGCTGGAGCTTTGGCGATTATTATAAAAAAGAAGCCATTGTATGGGCGTGGACGCTTTTTACCGAAGTCTGGGGACTTGACCCCAAAAGATTATATGCTACCGTATATACTGAAGATGACGAAGCATATGAGATATGGAAAAACATACCAAATTTAGACCCCACACATTTACTAAAATCAGGCGAAAAAGATAATTTCTGGTCCATGAGTGAGACCGGTCCCTGCGGCCCTTGCTCAGAGATACATTATTACAATGGTGAAGATGTCGAAAATCAAGACCCTTTAAAAGTAAATACCGATGATCCCGAATACATGGAATTATGGAATCTTGTTTTTATACAATATAATCGTGATGAAAATGGCGAACTGCATTCCTTGGGTCAAAAACATATTGATACAGGAGCGGGTTTTGAGCGAATTGTCGCGGCCATAAATGGAAAAACAAGTAATTATGATACAGATCTATTTAAGCCGATCATTGAACAAATAGAAACGATATCAGATGTCGCTTACGATCAAGGTGAAAACGGCGTGCCGCATCGCGTGATCGCCGATCATATTCGCATGTTGTCTGTTGCTATTGCAGATGGCGCAATTCCCGGAAACGAGGGACGAGCTTATGTATTGCGAAGAATATTACGCCGAGCTGCAAGATTTGGTCGCGAATTGAATTTAAAAGAACCATTTTTATATCGCCTTGTTCCAGCCGTTGCACATGTATTGGGAGATGTTTACCCGGAGATTAAAAACCAACGCGAACACATCCAGCGTATTATTCGGGCCGAAGAAGAATCTTTTGGAAACACATTGGATAAGGGTTTAGATCTTTTTGACCAGATAGCAAAACAGGCAAAAAAGAGCGCTGAAAAAATATTAAATAGCGAAGATGTTTTCAAGCTTTACGATACTTTTGGTTTTCCGGTGGACTTGACACGACTTCTTGCAGAAGAAAAAGACCTGCAGGTCAATGAAGGAAAGGTCAATTCACTTATGGAGGCTCAACGCGAACGTGCTCGGGCGGCTGGAAAATTTTCCATGAAAAGTTCAGAAGATCTGAAATGGATCGTTCTGGAAAAAGACAAAGTTTCAAAATTTGCCGGTTATGATACCTATAAGACAGAATCGTTATTGCTTAAGTATGCGGTAGATGATTCACACACTTATTTCGTTTTTGAGAACACGCCGTTTTATGCTGAATCGGGCGGCCAGGTTGGCGACAAAGGGCATCTTATCTTACATAAACATAGCATAAAAACAGGTGCAAGAACCAATGTAGTTGATACCAGAAAAATAGGTGAAGATATTGTGCATATTGTTGAGGGGTCTGTTCTAGAGGGTAATACAAAACCCATTACCGCAACCCTTGAGGTACAGCAAAGTATCCGTCGCGATACCGCTCGCAACCACACAGCGACCCATTTATTGCATGCAGAATTACGTTCGGTATTGGGTGATCATGTTCATCAGGCTGGGTCATATGTTGGGCCAGATCGTTTGCGCTTTGATTTCACCCATTTTGAAAAAATATCTTTAGAGCAACTAATTGATATACAACAACGCATTAACACGCGCATAATGCAGAACATTTCCGTTGATACAGAGACCAAACCCTATACCGAAGCTATCCGTGATGGTGCACAGTCCTTATTTGGTGAAAAATATGGCGATGAAGTTCGTGTTGTTACCATGAAAGACACATCACAAGAACTTTGTGGTGGAACACACGTGGAACGAAGCGGCGATATCGGCTTGTTTATTATCGTCAGCGAAAGTTCCATTGCTTCCGGCGTTCGCCGCATTGAAGCTATTTCGGGGATTGCGGCATTAGATGTTTTAAAAATTCAACAAACTGTCCTAAGCGGTTTGAGGAAGGCGATGAAACACCCCGAAGATGAGATCCTTGAAAAAGTGATCAACATGAATGCTTATGTTCGCAATCTTGAAAAAGAGAACAGTGAATTAAAAAGCAAATTACTCACGCTGGATGTTGATTTATATTTCCAAAATGAGCGAAAATTGGACGATAAACCACTGTTTGTTAATAGAGTTGATGTAGAAAACATGGATCAATTAAAAGCCCTAGGTGACAAAGTTCGAGAAAAAATGAAGAGTGGTATTGCCGTGTTTGGTGCCGTGATCAAAAATACACCCCAAGTCTTATGTGTTGTAACTGATGATCTTGTTAAAGAAGGCATAAAGGCCGGCAATATTGTCCGCACACTCGGTAAAGCCCTTGGCGGCGGCGGCGGCGGCAAGCCCCACATGGCAACAGCCGGAGGGAAAGACGTCAGGAAGCTGGACGAGGTGCTGGAAAATATTGAAAAATATTTATAAATAAAGTTTTGATTAATTAAATCGAGGGGGATACCAATGTGCAATCGCAAACCATCACGATTATATACACATAATTATGCTTAGAGAGTATGATATTTTGTCACCATTAAAACCCTTGATAATGAACATATATTTGGAAAGATTATTCATGGGAAAAAAGAAGAAGATATTTAAGTATTAACAAATATTCCACAATGTATATTTTCTTGACATTACCCATCACCTCATTTACATTGTATTTAAGAAAACAAAAAATACCAGGTCGCCCCAAAAAATATCAATTGTGAAGTATTTTATGGAATACTTTCATTTGGGCACTTGTCTCACATCGGAGGATCTATGAAAAAAGTGATCTTGTTTATTGTGGTATTGTTTTGTTTACAAAACCTGTCCGCCCAAGAGATTAATTGGCACAGCATGACTGAATTAACAAATAATATTAATACTATTGAAACCCCAATATTTGTTTACGCTGCATTTCACAACGATTACCTTGGGGGGCTTTTCGACGACGAGGTACTTACAGATTCCAAAGTAATCAGGACCCTGAGTGAACACTACTATTGTGTGCGAATATATTCCCGTGAAGACACAAGCAAATATACCCTGTTTGGCAAGACCTATGGTCATGATAATTTCAGTAATCACGTGTTGTTTGCTGTGCTTGGATATATCGCTGTCATACCTGTTCAGATCATTTTGGATCAAGGAGAAGGCGTAGATAGCTTGAATGTTATATATTCAAGAAGCGGTTATATTACCGCAGACAGTTTTTATGTTCATTTACAAAAGAATATGATAATGGATAAAAATCCATAGATCGTAATATTTTAAAAGTGAGGTGCAAGATGAAAAAACACAACACAACCCGATGTGTTTGGATCATATTATTGCTCTCTCTGTTATTGACACGGTGTTTTTTGAGTCCGGAAGAGGAAGAAGAGGTTTTAGTATGGACCACCGCATTCATTGATAACTTTGATCGGGCGAATAATACCGATATTTCGCCTTTCTCTCTTCAGGTGTATGGTGACGGATCGGCAGATATATTTAATGAACAACTTCGCTATGGCGGGAACATATGTTGGGCAATACGCCACGATGCGGGCGTGCCGGGTGATACTATTCGAGTATCGGCGACCTGTACCGTTCAGAGTGGTGCTCCGTATTTTGGGATATCGGCAAAAAGCCGAAACCTTGGAAGTGAGTGGCAAAACCAAGAACTTTATGCTTTTTGGATAAGCGCAGATAGTATTGGACTCTATGAGATCACCCAACAATCTCCCACTTGCTTAGTACGCAATATCAACCCCTGCAATATAGGCAATCCGGTTGTGATGACTCTTGTTGTTATGAACAAAAATCTCAAAGGATATATTGAAGATACAGTGACGGGAGTAAAAGACTCAGTAGTGAGTGTGGCAAGCTTTCAATCAAGCGGCACTATCGCCGGTTTCAATGGAAGTTCAGCGGCAACAGACACGGTCCTGATTGATAATTTTAAGATAGAAACAGGAAGTATGATAAAAAGATAAGAAGAAAATATAATGAATATAGTACTGATACTCATCGCAGCGACAGGAATAGCCATGTATCTCATTAGTAATATCTTTATTTATGAATTTCTTCACCGAAGAAATGATAAAATCCCTAATTTAATGTATGTCAATTTTCACATCTTTAAATTTGTAGGCAAGTACAAAAGAATCACGAAAAGCGAAACACGCAGAGCTGGCCCCCTATATTATATATGGATCATTTCTATTAATATTGCGCTTTTATCACTTATATTACTGTTTGTGGTCAATGTTGTTGTTATGTAGAGGATAAGACGCTATGAACAAAAAGCTAAAGATCAATTTTCATGCCCTTGTTGGCATGGGTGTAACATTTATGGTTGCAGGTGTGGTTTTTATGTTCGCGATTAATACTATATTGGGAATTTCGCTAGTCGCCGTTGGTTTTGGGAATATGACGATTGGTTTATCACAAGGGAAGAAGCAAGGGTAATACAACCAGTATCTTTGCGGGTCTTAAAAAAATATTTTTGAAGGCAGGGTATGCATATATACACCATATATTTTATTTGTTTGCTCGGCGGGTATTTAATAGGCTCTATTTTGTTTGCCGAGATCATGGTGCGCATTGCAAAAGGGCGCGATATCAGGAAAATGGGCAATACCAATCCCGGAGCACAGAACATCTATCTGCATGTCAGCAAAGTTCTTGGTACACTCACGGGACTCCTGGATGCATTTAAATCACTTATTCCCATGATCATAGCGGACTATTATTTCGACCTGCCGGATTTTGCATTGGGCTTGATCGGTATCGGCGCGATACTCGGACATATTTATCCGCTGTATTTCCGCTTCAGGGGTGGAAAAGGAGCTGCTGTCATCATGGGCATTTATCTTTTCTTTGTCCAATGGGAGCTGTTGACCGCTTTTGTAGTTGCCCCCATTGTCGTTTATATCGCGTTTAAAAAGAACCATGGTGTTTGGTTGCCCTATGCACTATTAATGACCACTGCAACAATTAGTATGTTTACCAACCATTCTCCGGAAGTCAAGACCGTTATCTTGGCGACGGTTATTTTAGGCTGGTCATACAATATACGCACCTTGCCGGCCATAGTGAGAATGATGCTGAAAAGAGAATGATCGGTAATCGTTGAACGGTAACAGCGGTCAGAGAACCGGTTGAAGAACAAAGTTATTTTACAATTATCCCCAACCCACTATATATTACAGTAGAACAAAAACAACCCACACCACAGAAGCCTTAAATTGAGAACTAAGCATAAAGGGAAATCATGAAAAAAACATTAATCATTTTCCTTATAGTTCTAGTTCTTGGAAGCTTGTTCGTGGCTTGTGCGGAGAACAAAGAGCATAGCGAAATAAAAACAGAAAAATCGACAGTGAGCGAAAGCAAGGAATCTCATGCGCGAGATTATAATGACGGTCCGGGCGAAGAAGATGGCACAGCTATTGCCATGGGCGAAAAATTCGCTCAAACAAAAAATGGCGTAAAGCTCATTCTTGCTTATAACGAAGAAAAAAGCGCATTTGTGGGTTCTGTAGAAAATATCACAGAAAAGACCCTGCAAAGAGTTCGAGTTGAGATACACTTATCTAACGGTAAGGAACTGGGTCCGACCACGCCGGTCGTGCTGACCGCAGGCGAGGTTCG
>DAOVOB010000238.1 GCA_030629925.1 Fidelibacterota bacterium | reverse complement strand
GTCATTTCCTTCACCCGGCATAGCATAAAGAATATTAGTATCCCAATCGATCTTCATGGTATCCGCGCTTAACTTGATATTTCCATAATTCATTTTTGATGCCGGATAGATGAACATATTGTCATTCGGTATACTGTAATGAGCTTCATTTCCATAATAAAATACAGATGTATCCATTTCCGCATAGGATGTGTCGGGATCAAAACGTCCTTCCACACCAAAAATTGCAAAAAAGTCACTCACATCTCCTTGGTCAAAGAAAATATGAACCGTATCTGAGATCATATGATTCATGCCTTTATAAACCGAATCCTTAAATACATGATAATCCGAAGTGACCATACCAACTATATTCATCCATTCGGGTTCATCATCACGATTAAATTCCAGATGCAAATGTTTTCCTGTTATATTACTGATCTTCTTGACAGGAATTTCCTTATCATCACCGATAAATCCATCTTCACTCAGTGTTACCCGTGGTTCACGTGGTGCGGTCAGTTTTCCAAGATGTTCACGATAAAAGTCCAGATGCATTTCGGGTCCGTACATATCAATTTGTTGATATTTCAAATGGGCATTGCCATAAAATTCTACTGTTTGCAGGGAATCATTGTAAAATAAAGAATCACACCATGCTGATGACGAATCCTGAAGGACATAAACGCTATCTGTCGCGATCAACCATGCCTCTTTCATATTTCCGATCATTTTTCCCGCAAAAACTTCAAAGCGCTTCTTGCCATCATCTAAGGTCTCATAAACCGAAGCATTCTTATGTCCAAAAAACTCATCAGTATCCAGACGATATTCCAATTCGGCACCGCGCATGGTAATATTGTTGACCGTATCGCTCATTATCGCCTCACCGTAAAGCCAGGCACGATCATTATTTTGATCAAACAAAAGAGAATCTGCATAGGCATAGGAAATACTATCTTTGATCTCCACATTTCCTTTGGCAAAATAAACGTCATCATCCAAATTACCATACAATGACAAAGCTGAAAATTGACGACTGTCATACAGGATATTCAATGCAGATGATACGTTCAAGTCTTTTGTATCGGTATTATACTCGCCTTCTTGAAATTCAATGGTCACACTATCATCAAAAATGCGAACATTACCAAACAGGCGCAAAAGATCCAGATCAGTGTATTGATATACCCGATCGGCAAAGAGATGGATATTTCCTTGCTTCAGGTGAACTTCCTTATCAAACATAAGATATGTACCTTCGGCGTCATCCATTCCTTCAGTAATATCTTCAGTCACTTTTTGCATGGTAGCAGCATGCAGAAGTTCGATAGGCTCGGACTCCGCAAAAGCAACTCCCAGCATAAGCAAAGAAGCTAGAATATACCTTAGGATTTTCATATTGTTTTGATGCACCGCGTTCACTATTTGTTTCCACTAGTACTAAATCTTGAAATATAATGTTTTTTAAAACAAAAAAGAAGATTGTTATCATATTTATCCCCTAATATAAGGACACATAAAAAGAGAGAAAACGCTGTTATTTCGAAGTAAATATCAATATTATTGGGCATGTTACTGACAGGCGCAAATATTCTATTAATAGAACAAGACCCCCGGGTGATCGACAACATTAAACAAGTTGTTAAAGAACCGTATTCTCTTGATATTGAGACAAATGCAAGATCAGGTATTCAAAAAGCATCATTAATAGAATATGATATTTATCTGATCGCCTGCAAGCTTCCGGACATGAAAGGTATTGATGTTCTAACAAATATTTTAAAAATATTTCCTGACGCTATTTGTGTCATGATGGATCATGATCCGGATATTGATACTGTCATGAAATCTGCACACATGGGCGGGTATGATTTCTTAAAAATACCCATCAAACATGAAAAGCTGGAACGCCTAATTTTGCGTGCTACCGAACGTAGATGGTACATTCGAGAAGCGAGACGTTTGAAGGAAGAAAAAGTTTCAAGCCTATTAGCAATCTCCGAAGAACAGTCTCGACTTCGATCTGTCATCAACTCAATTGATGACGGACTGATGATCACAAATAATCGTCGTGAGATCATTTTCACCAACCCACGTTTTCATAAATTGATCGATGTCAAACGTGAGATTCTTGTAGGAGAAAAGATCTTTGATATTCTTCCACGTAAATTGCAAATGCAAATCGACACAATTCTTGATCGGGATCAAAATACGTGTTCCATAAAAGAAGAGATCGTGATCGAACCACCCGCTAAATTAGTGGTTTTGGCCAATTCCACCCCAATTCTTGATGATGATGGCAAACAGTTGGGCGTAGTTTCGGTTCTTCGGGATATCAGTGAAATGAAAGCTCTTGAGCTATCGAAATCCGAGTTCATCAATATGGTCGCCCACGAATTGAAAGCCCCCCTGGGAGCCATTAAGGGCTATCTGGAAATGGTTATTGATAAGCAACTGGGTGATGATAGCGATCTTTATGAGAATTATTTAAATCGTTCACTGAATCGCAGTGAAGCTATGCTAGCTCTACTGCAGGATCTCTTGAATATTTTCCGCATGGATGCACAAAATGTCCGGCGTGAGATCGAACGCTTGGATGCCGGGGAACTATTAAGTGAAACTATCGAATTCTTTGACAGTAATATTCAAAAACGTAAACTACAACTCGAAGTAAATATTGAAAAAGACCTCTTTATTGAAGCTGATCGTGAAGAGATCCGACGTGTTTATACAAACCTGATCTCAAATGCTATTAAGTATAATAAAGAAAATGGGTTGATCCGGATTAAAGCACACACCGAGGATACTTATGCTG
>DAOVOB010000250.1 GCA_030629925.1 Fidelibacterota bacterium | reverse complement strand
TATTTTACTTTTCAGCTTTCCATACTCAATGTGATTAATAAGAGGATTTCCGAGTAGATCATTTCCCAGAGTCTGGAGATCGTCATCTGAAAGAGCCTTCTCAATATAATAATATTCACCGGTAAAAATGAACTGTTCACCGCTCTCAATTTCCACATTGAAATAATCGGCATATGTTTTTTGTGCCGATACACCTTCATCATCAGTTACACCGGGTAATTTTGCCATATAAAGATGACGCTGGAAAGATGTGTCCATGAATAGTTTGCCCATGTAGACGTCATGTAGGATCGCATCTTTCAGAGTTTTCTCTGCAAGATCGAGAATTTCATTCTCTGATTTATTAGATAAAATTGTAAATACTTTTGATGCACGGACCGAACCTGTTGCAATTTGAAAATACCGCTTTGCGTCCTGCTCAAGTGCTTTACCGGCAACATCCGGGATAGTATCTTTGAGCATCAACTGGATCGTATAGGTATTCACTCTGTCTCCTTTATATTAGCTCTCGACCTTATAACTCAATCTCTGAGGATCAAGTCCCTTGGTGTCAATAGTAATTTCTGCTTTTTCAATGATCGTGCCACATATCTTGGCTTCATATTGAAGTTTGGATGCGTCTTTAATGATCGCTTCAGCCTCTTCCGCCGGAACTACCAGCAACATACCGTTACCCATATTCCAAAGACGGTATGCTTGTTCTTCGCTGACCCTTCCAACTTCTTGCACGGCCAACATAACAGAAAGCGGTTGATAGATGTCATTTAATTCGGCACCATAAGCACTGACTTTCAGAACTCGTCCAAAATTATCACCCAGTCCCCCGCCGGTAATATGCGAGATACCTTTAATTTCATGACCTGCTTTGCGCAAACTTGCGATCAAGGGAGTATAGATCAATGATGGTACCAAGAGAGCTTTACCCCAGGTGCTATCACAATAAGGATGCTCATGCCATTCCGGTCCATAATTATCTTCCATAATGCGACGCAAGAGAGAATAACCGTTAGAGCGAAAACCGCGACTTTTCAAAGAGATCACAGTATCACCCGGTTTAATATCGGCACCATCAATGGGATCCAAACCTTCGGGTAGCATTGAAACGCCGGCCGCGCACCAGTTAAAGTGCATTTTATCCCCGTAGCCACCGACACGGTTTCCCATTTCAGCGATCTCACCCCCGGTAATGATCACGTTTGAAAAATTTGCCGCTTCATTCAGTCCCTTCATCAATTCATTGATAATTTCATGATCCAAATGGTCCACATCAAGTATATTGGTCATATTGACCGTTTCCATGCCATTCGCTGCCAGATCATCGGCGGTCATAGCGATCAGATCATAACCGATCGTATTGTAAATTCCGGTACGTTCCGCCAATTCGATCTTGGTTCCAATACCATCAGAAGACATACCAACCTTAACACCCCGGAAATCCATAATATTGGAAAAAGAACCATCAACATCCAGTTTGGGATTTCCTTCACCGGAGGGACGATTCGCGAAAGTTTTTTTGGCCCAAGCATAGGCCGTGCGGGAGCATTGATTTCCAAGATCAATATCAACGCCGCTTTGAGGTGTCTTTGACATACGTATCCTCTTATTTTATTGGGATATAGAATAGATAATTTTTGAGTAACCCTACCACAAGCCAAAAGTCGTTATTTTTTGGGTTTAAAACAATAATTTTTTTGGGATTTTTTAACATCTAATACCTCACACAAAGACACAAAGAAAAAGACAAGACACAAAAAAGACAAAGCCTGTCATCTTGAGTCCCGACATACGTCGGGAAAAGATCTATTCATGATACAGAAACATAGATAGATGCTTTAACTACACTGCGTTCCGCTCAGCATGACAGTTGATTTATAATTGCGCCTTTGTGTGAGGTCTTACTTATGCAAATCCATCAATGCCTTGTATATCCTCACATTTACCATTGCACCCGTAATACCTGTATGGAATTCTGCAATATGAGGTTCATCTTCGATCTGATAGAATTCCATAAATTCATCGGCATGTGGATCCGTATATCCCATTCCCCAAAGCATGGAAGGAATATCCAGGATAAAGTAATAATACATTTCACGCCAACTGTGATCCGTATAACGGAATAAATGGTCTAAAAAAGCAGAGTCAAAATGTGAATTGTATGCGATCATCAGGACTTGTTTATCGCCACAAACCCTTTTATGAAAAGACAATATCTTATTAACAGCCTCATCTATGTTCAAAGCTCCTCGTTTTTGCCAGAGCTCGGCGTTAAAAGCATTACAGTCGTATGCACCTTGTTGCAGTCGTTCCGGATGCTCGGGTTGGATCAGAATAAACAGACTGTCGATCTTATTTCCCTGCACATCCGTGATCACAAGTCCTATATCGATCATTTCATGATATCCCGGTACCAAACCTGTAGTTTCAACATCAATGTGAGCCAACAATCTTTCATCATTTTCCAGATCAAATACTGGCATAAGATCTTGTTTTTTTGCACAGGAAAAAAAGAGAAGAAGAGTCATAGAATACAATAATATTTTTTTCATTTACAAATCCTATAAATGGGTAGTGTAAGGGACGGTCGCGACCGTCCCCTACATTTTCATTGAATTAT
>DAOVOB010000017.1 GCA_030629925.1 Fidelibacterota bacterium | reverse complement strand
TAATTTGTATTAAATCACATCTGGAATTGTAAAATGAAATGTTGATCCTTTTCCGGGCTCGCTATCAACCCAAATCTTGCCATGATGCATATCAATGAATTCTTTGCAAATTATAAGACCCAACCCGGTTCCTTTTTCTCCGGCAGTTCCCTTAATTTGAAAATTATTTCCTATTTCAAATAATCGTTGTTGATCGATCTCATTCATACCAATACCTGTATCCGAAACTGAAATTCGTGTTTCAAAGTTTGATTTTGAGAATTTGATATGAATTTTATCTCCATGTTTTGAGTATTTTATAGAATTGGAGATTAAATTTCTTAAAACTGTATTGATCATATTTTTGTCCGCATTGATCGTAATGGGTTCGGGATCGATAATGATCTTTATTCCCTTACTGTCGGCAACTGAAGCATGAAGAGCTTTTGTTTTTTCGACCAATTCGTTTATGATAAGGGGTTCAGGAATAAAACTGATTTTTCCTCTTTGAGATCTTGACCATTCCAATAGATTATTTAGTAGAGCGTAATTATTGTTTGAAGACTTGTAAATGGCCTGAATGATCTTATCTCTTTCATCGACACCCATATTCATGTGTTTTTGCTTGAGTATATTTGATAAACCCAGAATACTGTTAAAAGGACTTCTAAGATCATGCGCTAAAATTGAGAAAAATTTATCTTTAGTAATATTCATTTCTTCAACCAATTTCTTACTTTTTCTTAACTCAATATTTGCATGTACTTTTGAACGATAAAAATAGATAAACATCGTAATAATAATAATGGCAAGTATAATCATAACGATAAGATATTGCTGAAAGGTTTTTTGATGTGTTAAAGAAAGCTCATTTTTTAATTTGTCCTTTTCGAGCTGATCGATCATTTCTTCTCTGTTCTCTATTTCAAATAGAGTTTCGAGTTGTAAGATGCTCTTTGTTGCTTTTGCACTATAAATTGAATCTGCAATACAGACTTCTTTTGATTTATATTCAAATGCTTTTTCATACTGTCCAATATTTTTATAGGCTTCCGCCATGTATTTATTAATTTCTATTAGATATTTCATTTGCTTGTTATTAGTAGCATGATTTAATCCTTTAGCAAGACTGTCCAAAGCCCTCTGATAATTGTGCTGCTCAATAAAAAGTGCGCCATATAAACTATAAATACTTGCAAAACCTACCATATTGTGGATGTCTCTTTTTATCGACAAGGAAGAATCAAGCAAGGACTCTGCCCTAGTATAATTCCCTGCTTTAATCTCAATATCTGCAAGGTACTTCAGGGAATTGGATATACCATAGGAAGAATTATCTTGTTTATAGTAGTCATATGCTGCTAAATTATATTTTCTGGCTAATTTATCGTTTCCCAATTCCATATTTATAACGGCAAGTTGGTCCATACAAATTGCAACACCTGTCATGATCGTATCAATTGCTGAAAGCTCACGGTAAATCTCCATTGAGCGGGTAAAGGTAACTTTAGCTTCTTCTAAAAGTCCCATTGTCTTATAAAGGCTTCCCGTAGTATAATCAATCCAAGCAATACCCTCGCGATAATTGGCTTTGGCGTAATGTTCTCTTGATTTGTAAATAAATTCAAGTGATTTTTCGTAGGAACCACTGACGCGGAAAAGATTGGAAAGCGCCGAATATGTTGCCCCTAATATTCTGTTATTATTTGATGAAATTCCATAATATATAGATTGATTGTAATAACTTATGATTTTGACGTTATCACCATAATAAAAGTAATGTGATGAACCTATAAAGTAATATAAAGCACTTAACATATGATCATTATGATTTTCCTGAGAGAGTGTGACAGAACGATATAAATGATCTAAAGCATTTTGATAGTCGCTGTCATAATAATAGCTTATGCCAAGACAATATATTGCTTCAGCTTCCATTTCACTGTTATTGTATTGAGTCTGGAGTTTATCTAAAGCCATTTTGGCCAATTTTCTTGCCTTAGAGGTATTTAGTCTACGATAGTAAAAGGATAATTTTAGTTCCGCATCGATCTTTTTAATTCCACTACTGATATTTATTTGATGAATTAAACTATCTACTTCTTCATTAGCTAAGCCAAAAGTGGAAAATAGCATTAAGATCAAAAGCAGAATAATATTTTTACTTATTGTTTTCACAAAACGTTCGCTCTCCCAAGAATACTTTTAATTGAAATTAAACTTAAAGTTGTTTATAGGCTAAATAAAATTGGTTAATTCTTGTTTAAGAAAATGATTGAATATTAATAATTAGAATCGGAAAAATTATAACAAAAATGTTTGAGTAATAAAAAAACCATCCTCCAAAATGAAGGATGATCTTTACTTAAATGTAGTTTATCGGATTAGAGGCAAAAGCCATACCGGCAAATACTAGGACAAACAAGATAACAAGTGTCTTCTTCATTCCTTCTCCTTCGATGTTTATTTGTCTTTATTTGCTTTTATATACAAATTTAATGGGCACGCCTTTAAAATCATAATTTTTTCTAAAAACGCTTTCGAGGTAGCGTTTGTAGTGATCCATGATAAGAGAAGGCTCGTTACAAAAAAGTGCTATAAGAGGAGGGTTCTCTAGAACTTGAGTAACGTATTTGATTTTTATATATCTGCCCTTAACCGCGGGAGGAGGATTGCGGTCAATAACTTTGATGAAAAAGTCATTTAATTTTGAAGTCGGAATGCGTTGCTGCATACGTTCTTTAATGGCAAAAGCTTCATCAAGGAGTTTGAATAAGCGTTGTTTATTAATCGCAGAAACGAACATAATAGGAATATTAGTCAATACGGGGAAGTGATAAAGAAGTTCTTTGTTGAATTCTGCTGCCGTATGCGTATCTTTTTCAATCAGGTCCCATTTGTTCATCGCAACGATCAGTCCTTTGCGTTGATCAATGATCTCCTGAATAATGCGGACATCTTGGGAACAGAAGCCTTTGTTGACATCGACCATTAATATACAGACATGTGATTCCCGGATTGCTCGCTTTGTCCGAACAAAACTGTAAAATTCAATAGAATCAGCGATCTTATTCTTTTTGCGCAGCCCGGCTGTATCAACTAACATCACTGATTTGCCCTGGTAGTTCATCTCACTATTGATACTGTCCCGGGTTGTCCCCGCGATATCGGTTACAATGTGACGGTTTTTACCAAGAAAAGTATTAGCGAGAGTCGATTTACCGGCATTAGGCATGCCAAGAATTGATATTTTTAGGTCATAGTCTTTTTTTTCTACTAAATTGTCTTCAGGTAATTGATTGACAACAAGATCAAGAAGATCACCGGTAGAGCGACCATTTAAAGCTGAAACTTCAGCAGGGTCACCAAAGCCCAAAGAATAAAAATTATGCATTTCTACTTCAAAGCGTTCATCGTCAACTTTATTTGTAACAAGAATGACAGGTTTTTTACTGCGGTGAAGAAGTTTTGCAATATAATCGTCAAATTGAGTAACTCCGACTTTTACATCCACGATGAAGAGGATAAGATCAGCTTCTGCGGTAGCGATCAAAGCTTGTTCACGGATACCTTCTTCGATGGTATCGCGGGGATCCATCATGATCCCGCCTGTATCAATAATTGTAAAAGTTCGTCCGCACCATTCCACTTCAGCGTAGGTACGATCTCGGGTTACACCCTCAGTTTCATGCACAATAGCTTTACGTGTGCGCAGGAAGCGGTTGTAGAGAGTGGATTTTCCAACATTTGGGCGGCCGACAATTGCAACTGTACTCATGGTGGCTAATATAGTGAACAAGTTGTGGGAATGAAATAAAATAAAGAAGAAGCATAAAACCGGAATTCAGTAGTTAATAGCCAGTAGCCAGAAGATGAAAGCGGAGAGTGGGAGAAAAGGAGAAGGGTCATCCTGAACTTGCTCGCCATGGTTTTATACATAGTTTAATGAAGTGAGTAATTTGAGATTTCTCCACTACGCCCCGATCCTTCAGGGCTTCGGTCGAAATGACATCAAATTATTTTTGAGATTTATAATAAAATGCCGAAACTTCTTCACGCTTCTAATACAACAAATATTCTTCCCGTATACGGATAAATTGCTTCAATTCCTGTTCGTAGGTCTTAATTATGTCTTTGGCAGTTTTATGTTCTGTGAACATTTCGAAGGCATCACGATTACCCCATAACTTATTCATCCAGGTCGGTCTTGTAATCACAAAATCTTGTGGATAGAGTTGATGAAGAACGTCGATCAAATGAACACCGAATTCCAATGCTTTGAAATTTACAGGGTCCGTAACTGTTAAAGCTACGCCGTGACAAAGCGACCCATTATACTTCGGTTTGTAATATGCATCGGGAGGACAGGTTGGCGTATAGGCTACAGCTTGGATATCAATACCTTCAATATTTCGTTTTTTCAATTCCGCCACAAGTTCTTCAGAATTTACATAAGGTGCACCCACCCACTCAAAGGGTTTCTCCGAACCACGACCTTCAGAGAAATTTGTTGCTTCGAATAAGCAAGTTCCCGGATAAACCAGGGCTTCATTTATATTGCGAATATTTGGGGATGGGTTGATCCAATTTTGTTTTGTGGCCGTATAGGGTTTGTTTGGATTCCAGCCTTTTTGTTTTACAATGTGCAGTTCAAGTTTATCCGTTTCTTTGATCCATCCCTTATCTTTTATTATCAATGCTAATTCACCAACAGTTAGGCCATGTCGTATCGGAATGGGGTATCTACCTACGCCGGAGTAGAACTCTTGCTGAATAATTGGACCTTCTGCCACGCGACCTATTGGATTAGGTCGATCAAAAATATAGACCGGAATATTATTTTCTGCTCCGGCTTCCATGATATAACCCATAGTTGAGATATAAGTGTAAAAACGTGCGCCGATATCCTGAATATCAAAAACTAGGACATCAACATCCTTAAGCATTTTCGGAGTAGGTTTTCTTAATTTCCCGTATAGACTGTAAATGGGTGCTCCCGTTTTCAGGTCTACATTGTCCTTTACAAGTTCACCGGCATCCTCTAACCCTCTAAAACCGTGTTCCGGTCCAAAGATTGCTTTAATATTGATACCCGCATCGTGAATCAGATCCACAATATGTTCACCATTGGCATTTTTTGCCGTATGATTGCTTACGATACCAACGTTTTTTCCTTCTAACATTGGGAAACCGTCTTTAGCTGCAATATCCAACCCACTTTGAGTTGAACAACCAAGAAATAGAAATAATATGATGAACATGGCAAAAATTGATTTAATAGATCTCATGATTTCCTCAATTGATTATTTTTTAGCGAATATTTTATTTACAAAGCGACCGACTGATGAAGCGGAAGTGATCAGTCCGATCATAATTCCAAAACTGATAGTAGAGACCCAGAGCATTTTATAAGTTGCTGCGCTGATCTCAACAAGCTGAAAGGACCCGGCAATGAATTTATGGGCAAAGATCAAACAGATAGCTGAAAGGAAACCGCCCATAAAACCTTCGATCGCACCTTCCAGAATATAAGGCAAACGGATCAAAAGATTGCCGGCACCCAGGATCTTCATGATATCTATTTGACGGCGTTTTGAGTAAACCGATAGTTTTATGGTATTACGAATGAGCAAATTCATAGCAAATACAAGTATGATCAATATGAAGGTCCCTGCAATTGCAACTGCTTGAGTTACTTTTTCTAATTTTTCTATTAAGGCATGACGGTAATGGACTTCGTCTACACCCTTGATGTTCTCAACCTGAGTCTTAAAAAGAGCCAGGTATTCGGGATGATTGAATTCACGAAGTAGTCGAACCTCAAATGAGACCGGAAGAGGATTTTCATCCAGAATATCCATGATATTCTCACCGAACTCTTCTTTGAATATCTGTGCTGCCGTTTCTTTTGAAACATATCTAAGCCGCTCAATGGTATTATAAGCTTCAAGTTCATTTTGAATATTCTTTACTTGAGTGTTTGAAGTAAAGGGATCAAGATAAACCTCAATGACCATATTGCTTTTTAGATCGCGCAGTTGATCGTAAAGGACGAAACTGATCTCAAAAAGTGAGACAAGTATGGTCAATGCGATACAAATTGTAAGTATAGTTGCGACAACCGGCGTGCGTTCGCGCCATAAATTTGAAAATGTCTGTTTTAGTACGAAAAAAAACTTCATTCTTGATTCGTCAGTAAATTAATTCTTGTTTTGGGTATATTGATCGTACGGTCTCCGGGAAGTACCTCACCATTCTCCATATAGATCCTCTTATAAGGCGTATCTTTGATCAGCTCGTAATCATGAGTGGCCATGATGACCGATGTTCCGTTCCGATTGATCCTCTCCAATAAAGAAAGAACGTTTTTAGATGCTTCACGGTCAAGATTACCGGTGGGCTCATCCGCAATGATCACAAAAGGATTTTTGGCCATAGCGCGTGCAATGGCAACACGTTGTTTTTCACCGAAACTCAGGGTAGATGTGCGTTGATTCATGCTTTGCAAGAGATTAACCTCGTCTAAAAGAACATGAACGAGTTTCTTTATATAATTACGTCTGTAACCTTCAATGACCAAAGGCAGAGCGACATTATCAAAAATATTCATGTTCTCAATGAGCTTGAAATCCTGAAATACAACACCAATGTTTCTTCTTAAAAGATTGATCTGTCTGTAAGAAATACGGGATGATGACCATTTATTCACAGTCACAACACCCGAAGAGGGAAGAATGTCCATATAAATAAGTCGCATAAGTGTTGATTTCCCGGAACCGGTAGGTCCGAGAATTAGTGTAAAATCTCCGTCATGCATTTGAAGGTTGATATCCTTCAACGCTCCGGGGACATACCCATAATTTACAGTAACTTGTCTAAATTGGATCATTGCATTATGACTAACAAACGATTAGAGGCCTCGTGAGCTTCTTCAAAAGTAAATTCTTCAAGAAATATAAATGTTCTGGAGGGGAATTCCACAGACATTTTTTTTATTTCTTGGTAGTCATAAATATGCTGGATGTGTTGTTCGTGAAAAGACTGCCCATGCGGATGAAAAATGAAGAGATCCGTAATTGAGCGTTTGTTTTTTTTATCGTAACGATTTTGCCTTTTAAATGAGATTCCCGCTTTATTGGTATCCTCATAGGAAGTATCATCAAAATAATTTTGCATGACACCCGGTAGGGCAAAGTCAAAAATATAGATCTGTCCTTTTTTTAAGAGCTTATCCATGAAGCGGATATGCTCAAGTATGGCATCAAAATTTGAGATATAGTTTAATGCATCATGAATATTGAGGTAGAGATCGACATCTTGTTGAGGAGGTTGAAGCATATTCCCAACATTTAACTCAAGTTCGGGATAGGTCTTTTTGGCTTCATCGATCATGGGTGCGGAGATATCTATACCATATTTATTGGCAGCAGGGAAGAGATGCAGAAGTGTGCCGGTGCCACATGAAATATCATAAATCGATGAAGTGGAAAAATCATATTCATCGGCAAGATCAAGAATATATTGACACCAACCGGGGTAATCTACTTCTTCCATTAAACGATTATAGATCAATGATGATTCAGTATAGGGAGGGACGGGTTTATAATTCATGTTAGCGCCAAATATAAGAGATTGCAATGAAGAGGATGTAAAGTGAAAGGAGAACAAAGGCATGACTGCGTTTGATTCCCTTGCTGAAAAATATAATGGGGAAGAGTAAGAATGTAAAAAGAAGCATAAAAGGCACTTCAAAGATAAAGATCGAAACATTGATATCTAAACCTCTTACCGTAGCGGCGCCTCCTCCTACAAAAAACATATTGAAAAAATTGGAGCCAATAACATTACCAATTGAAATATCTGATTCCTTCCTAATAACAGCTATTAATGAAGCTGCCAATTCAGGGAGTGACGTACCCAAAGCAACAATTGTCATTCCAATGACCATATCAGATATCCCAAAATGGGTGGCAATAACGGTAGCACTTTCGATGATCGCTTTGGAGGCAATAACAAGACCAATGATACCTCCAATGGTATAGAGAATATTTCTCAGCATTGAATTATCGGATTTTGGTAATTCATCCTTTACTTCATCTTCTCTGGAAGAACTGATCAAATAGACAACATAAATAACCGTGATCAGAAGGAATAACCACCCTTCCCAGCGGGCGATACCATCATAGGCCATGATACAGAAAAAGAGCGAACCGGATAGCAAAATAAGTAATTGCTGGCGAATGTTATGATACTTAATGGCAATAGGGGCGATCAGTGCAGTGGTTCCTAAAATAAGGCCAATATTGGCTATATTTGAGCCTATGATATTACCGACGGATATATCAGACACCCCTTTTAGCACGCCAAACATGCTGACCATAAATTCGGGCATAGACGTTCCAAAAGCGACAATGGTCAAGCCAACGATCAAAGGTTTAACACCTAAAATACGTGCAATATTGGCAGATCCTTTTACAAGGAAATTTGAACCAAAATATAGGATAGCTATACCGACGAGAAGAACGAGAATACTAACTGTAAGTGTCATTCATTACCTATAAAGTTTATTGGCACAAATATAATCATTAATTTCTTCAGGAACATAGGATAATATGGAACGATCCGCTTTAAGTGCCCGCCTGATCTCTGAAGAGGAAACCGGAAGCTCATCTGTTTTTAAGATATGTAATTGAGAATGGAAAGGATGTGTTTTTACTTTATCCTGAAGATCTTTTACTTCGCGTGGCAAAATTATAAAATCACAATAATGAAAATGCTCAGGATAAGCTTTCCATTTTTCCAGTGTAGCCAAATGATCGTCACCGATCATCCAAAGCAGACGATGTCCCGGATATAAGGCGTGGAAAGCTTTAAGGGTATCTATTGTATATGATAAGCCCTTTCGGTCGATCTCGAGGCTTGAAACATGAGAATTTGGGATATTCTTGCATGCAATCTCAAGCATACTCAGGCGATGTTCGTCTGACGCATATTTGCTTTTACCCTTGAAGGGAGAATAGCAGGTCGGGATAAAAAAGAAAGCATCTGCTTGAAAGGTATCAATGATACGTTGAGCAAAATGAATATGTCCTCTATGGACGGGATCAAAAGAGCCGCCATACAGACAGAGTGTCATCATTCAGGCCATTCCGAAGAAAGTTTCATTAACTTACCGTATTGTAATTTATTTTTTGTTGATAATTTTTCATTATCAACCTTATCAAGCATGTTGATCATATCTTGGCGTTGTTTAAGTTTGGCTTGGCAAGCTGCTATTTTCAGATAAGTATCATTGATAATATCTGTGTCATAATAAGTGTCAATAACTTCCTGAAAAGTTATGATCGCTGCATTCCATTCACGCAGGATCATGTATAATTCACCTGCCTCATAGACTTTAGATGCCAGTCCGGTACGCAGTTCGCGTATACGTGTTTCTGCATTAACACGTTGTTCACTAAAGGGATATTCATCAATGAAGTCCTGATAGGACTTGATGGCTTTGAGAATATATTGCTGGTCCCGCTGATAGCCCGGGCTCTGTTTGTAGTAACATTCAGCGATCTTAAAACGGGTTTTTTCATAAAGGTCACTTGCCGGCCAACGACGAAGCAATTGCTGATATTCATCAATGGCAACGAGATATTCTTTCATTTCGAAGTGAGATGAAGCAAGATAGAATTGAGCATCATCGGCAATATCCGATCCGGGGGCATTGAAGACAACATAGGAGAAGTCTTCCAATCCCTTATAATATTTTTTTTCTTCAAATAATTTTATGGCATCTTCATATCGTTCAATATAAGTGCGTTCGCGTTTTGGTTCATCGTTTTTGGCTTCTTTAGAACCTGAACAGCTACTGATGAGCAGGCTGATGATAAGTAGAGAGCTTAATAATTCAAATCTTTTCATAGTATCCCATTGATTAAAATGTCACACTGAGTCCTGTTTGCAATCCCGCTGTGCCGTTTTGTTTGATCACAGGTTCAGTATGTAATGTAATTAAAATATCCTGATTTCCATTGCCTTTCTTTATGCGAAAGCCGGCATCGATCGCAGACATGAAATGATTCAAAAAGATAGCTGTTCCGAAATATGTTCCGAAATCCAATAATTTATTCGCTTCCCGGCGCATTGTGGAATAATTAAACTGATTTGGAGAATAACTCGCATAAATTCCATAAGCTGGAGCTCCCGGATCCTCGCTGCCGGGATACCAGTCATCCCAACCTTGCTTGAATTGTACATATTTACCGATATTTTCGTAAAAGTGATAATCTCTCATGATGGACATGGTTGTGTAGCCATCTTGGATATCTACCATCATTGCGGCGTAATCCGTCTCATTTTCGGGAGAATAGTTGCGATTATCAATATAAACCGTTGCACGGTGGGTCGTGGGATCGACGGCAGGATCATAAACATCCAACCAATCATTAACATGCCAGTGATCGTCTGCGTAATCTTCGTATGCTTCTATTCCCAGGCTTCCTTGCTGATTGAAATAGATGGTCCCGCCAATATATGCCGCTTCGAGGACAAGATAGATGATACCCGCAGCGGTATTTCCGTTATATAATTGTCCGGCACCCGGAAGAACGGTTGAAAGGCCGATACCGAGAGGTATGGATTTTGATTTAATTTTTTCAGGGACTTGTGCTTGTAAAAGAGACAGGCCGATGATCATTATCGTAATAAATCGTTTCATAAATTCCCTTAAAAGTCAAACAGTATTGACCAATAGAAGCGAAAATTATGCCCAATGGTCTTTGTAACGTCAAATTCATCATATTGTATCATATCCATGGCATAAACAAGATCAAAGCTTATTGCTAATGGAAATCCATACCATGAATGTCCGGCAATTCGTGCTTCAAGGCCAATATCCTGTTTCCAATCGGGAGCGGAGAGTCCAAATGTCCACGCATCTCCGATCTGATGATATATACTTACATAGAGATTTTCAAAGAAAAAAGGTTCCAGATTTAATCCAAGTTTCTTGGTGATCGGGAAACGCAGGGTCGAGGTCAGGATGGCTTTGTGCGATCCTTCGATCGCGTAAAAAGGATAACCTTTTAATCCGGGCAGACCGCCACCGAAATAATTAAAAAATGAGTCGATCTTGGTGTTGAACTGCATGCCAACATCTATATTGAATGATAAAGCAGCATGTTCGGTGCCGGGAATGGGGAAGAAAATATCCGCATCCAGATCAAAACGAGGTGTAAAATTTACCGAATCAGCACTATATGTTTCAGTATAGGTACCATATTCGGTGACCTTATAATTATCAATAAATTTGTTAAAATCATATGCTAAGACCAGGTCATTGATCCGCCATCCGCGAGTAGGGGAAATGTTACTTTGCCAATGGCGCCGTGTAAAATCTGCACGATAACGAAATTCGATGCGCTGGCCTTTGTAATAGGTAGAGGGAACAAATTTAACCAATCCTATAGTTGGATCATCCGCATTGGCTTTCATATTTGAGGTGTATTGCCCATGCGTTGCTGTTAGTTCAAAGTAATGAGTATTTTGCCAAGTATAATGCATACCCAGACTAATTTCAGATAATGAAAAATGAATATCGCGTTCCATTTCCCAATAATCATTGAATTTTGTCGAATCCGTACGATTCAAACCCACAGCAAAAACCTCAAAATAGAATCGAGGCAGGAACTGATTAAAATCCAATCGCGCATTGATATCATAATCGCCGCGGTGATTGACATCTGCCATGGCAAAAAGACTCATTTTATTGAGCAATTCATTCTGGTAAAAGATCAACCCGACCTTCAAGGCATCATAATCGTATTGAAGGAAGGGGACAAAGAAGAGATCAGAGAACTGATATT
>DAOVOB010000140.1 GCA_030629925.1 Fidelibacterota bacterium | reverse complement strand
TTCATTGGGGTCTTTAATTACCAGTTGTTTGTTATCTGAAATACCAACCCGTTTTAAACCTTCGTGATAAAAATATCGTCCTGTTTTCATATCCCGATATTCCGGTATCGTATAATCCAACTCTACTAAAAGTTCCTTATCGGAAATTGTTGAAAAAAGCACTAAGCCAACGGGGCGACAATCCCTCAAACAAAAATATGCTTTATAATCTGTTTCGGGGCTATACGAGAAAGAAGGAAAGAATTTTGCAATATCGTCTTTATAAAAATGGAGAAAACGTTGGGTGAAAACTGAATTATTTATATCAATTTCAAGAAGATCAAAATATTCTTTATGTCGACTCATGGCGATCAAATAATATATATCAACAATAGCAATAAAGCCATTTACGGCAAATACCGGCCATGCACCGATCAGGCCGCCATATGTTGAAAAAGCTATCGCGCCAAATAAATTCCACCAGCGCAGGCGGTGAATATTTTTCATTGTAAGTGATATGGCTATAATAATAGATGCCACATACCCGAAAATCTCTAATAAACTCATATAAATTATCCTTCTATATCTTACGGCTTTTTGTTAAAGCTGATATTTCTTCTTTAAACTTTCATATACCGGCCCATCAAGAAAGACCGTAAACAGTATCTTGTCTTCAACAAAACGACTTTCTAATATCTCGCCAAATTTATGCAGATCTGCGATCAACTTACCTTCTTTTGGATCAACATAAAAATGATGTACATAGGAACTTTCATCAATACGATCGCGAATTGCTTCAACCAATTTTTCAAGCCCAATACCTCTTTCTGCAGAAACACAAAAAGATTCGGGGTAAGTACGCTTGACAAATTTGATATGTTCGGCACTTTCAAGAATATCCGTTTTATTAAAAACCGTGATAAATCTTTTTTCAGGAATATCGAATTCTTTAAGGACTTCGTCAATGGTCAGCATGTGCTCCCGGAAATTAGGGTCGGAAATATCTATAACTTTCAAAAGCAGGTCGGCTGTCTCAACTTCTTTTAATGTTGAGCGGAAAGAAGCAACCAACTGGTGCGGTAACTTTTGAATAAAACCAACCGTATCGCTGAGATAAATTGTATGTGCTTTGTCCAATTGTACTCGGCGAACCGTAGTGTCCAAGGTTTTAAAAAGTTGATCTTCCACTTCAACGCTGGGGCCCGCAAAATGATTCATCAAAGTAGATTTACCGGCATTTGTATATCCTACAAGTGCAACGTTAAATCGCTTGGAACGTGATTTTCGTTTCGTGTCCAGTTGTACAGAGATCTTCTTCAGGTCTATTTTCAACTTAATAATTCGATCTCTTAATAAGCGCCGATCGATCTCAATCTGTGTCTCACCGGGACCACCACGCATTCCAATACCACCTGCTTGTCGTTCAAGGTGGGTCCATTGTTTTGTTAATCTTGGTAATAAATATTCAGCTTCAGCCAGCATAACTTGTGTCTTCGCTTCCCGCGAGCGGGCATGCATGGTGAATATATCAAGGATCAAAGCAGATCGATCAATAATTTTAATGCCCTCTAATTCTTGTTCAATGAGCTTTTGTTGTGAGGGTGACAACTCATCGTCAAAAATAACAAGGTCGGCTTCTTGCTCTTCTGCCAGCATTTTTAATGTGTTCAGCTTACCGGCACCAAGATAATGCAGGGGGTGTATTGCTCTGCGAGCCTGGATCATTGTATCTACTATCACCGCCCCCGCCGTTTCGGCAAGACGCCCCAATTCTTCAATTGCGTGTTCTGTATGTTCTGTTTTACCGGGCAGTGATACCGCGCACAGTATTGCGCGTTCCGGTTCTTTTTTTATCGTGTGTCCCATTTATTTTGTGCGTTCTCCTTTGCGTAATAACATCATTTCAAAGATAATAAAAAGCAGGGCTAGAATATAGAATAATGTTTGGGAATTCCTACCTTTGATTTGTCTTTCAATATCAGTTGTATCTTCTCCATTCCATTCTAATATTTTAATGTTTTCTGTTTTAAGTTGAGCTTGAACATATTCACTTTCCGGAATGTTTACAGCAACTGTTTTTCGACCACTTGAATTCTCAATAGCATAAAATCCCGGGTTATTTGTATGTGTAAAAATATCATTAACTTGATATTTTTCACCTGTGGGAGTGGTCACTTTTGAGAAAGGTTCTTTGAAGGAAATTGTTTCGCCTGTCTCATAGGATAAATTTTCAACATTAAGCATGTGCTCTATAAGTTCGCTAATAGCACGCGTAAAATACGGAGATAGCCCCATTTCGTTCCAATCAAAATGAAAAGGAGAAAGAAGCAAGTAGATATTATTTTCTGTTTCCATAAGCAAGGGGTCGTTTGAAGCAAGTTCCCACAGTATGTTTTCTACATGGTGTGATGTATGATAATATCGCTTAATTCGAAAGTCTGTTCCTGCTTCAACTCCGGGGATATTTTTTACTCTATAGTATGCACTTTCATCCATAACTGATTTAAGATCGCCCACGATACTTTCCCAGCCATTGGGATGATCGATCATTTTCCCTGCGGTCACTATAACTGGTTTTTCCTCTGCAAAGATTCGGATCGCTTTTATCATATTTTGGTTTACTGAATATATGTTTGAGAACCATAGCATATCATACTGGTCCAAGTTTACCGACAATAATTTCTCTGGCATAATTTCCGTGAGCTTGACTTGCTCCATTGCACGAAGTGCCTTAATGTGATAGTTTCCTTCGCTCTTTTCATCTATACAGAGAATGTTTGATCTTTGTTGATTCCGAATAATAAGATATCGCTTATTGTCTTCTGGATATTCATCTTCGGAACAGCTCACCACACAAGAAATGTGATCTTCATCTGGGACACTAAAATGAAAATATCCATATCCCTTTTTATCTACATTTGCTCGACCGACTTTCTGGCCATTTAAGTTAACAAATACTGCTGGTGATATAAGAGTTTGCTCGTTATGCAACAATTGAACTTCTATGCTTTTCATATCACGTGAATTATTATTTTCGTCTATTAGTTGCAAATGAGAAATTGCAAAATTCTGCTTAACTTTTATTACACGTAATCCATAGGCTCTATTTGTAAATGACCCGATTATTTTAATTACTTCTTTATTTTGTTCATTTCTCTGAAAATCACTTAAGAATATTATATTAGGATTCTCGCGTTTGTTTTTTTTAATATTTTGGTGAATCTGCTCTCTTAGACTATCGAGATTGGTTCTTTCATTGTAAGCAACTATATCCCATCGGGGAAATTTCTTTTTCAAGGATTCTTCAGCCACTCGGAATTTTTCGTCAATTTTCGTACTAAAACTTTTATCAGTGATCATAATACCCGGCTCAAGTGAGCTTCTGCCCTTCGAGAAAAAAGGTTGCGCGAGGGTAAATATAAGCATACTGATCCACAATGCTCGCGAGACAAGAACCAACCATTGGCGTAATTGAAGTTTTTGTAAAGAGTCATGTTCGATCTCCCTCAAAAACTTTAAAGAACTAAACGATAATGCCTGGTATTTTCTTTCACCAAGAAGATGTATGATGAAGGGAATACCGATCAATACACCTAAAGTTAATAATAATGGTTGTAAAAAAATCACTCGAAAACTTATTTGTATTTTTGTTTTATAACGGAACCCCTGAAATAGTGCGCCAGAATATCTTTATATGTTCGTTGGGCATTTGCTTGCGCAATTGCTCCTGTTTGGCACATTCCCACACCATGCCCCCATCCGGCGCCGGAAATAATAAACGAAACCGGATTAGCAGTGGGGCCGATCTTATCCACGATGAAACAAGAGCTTTTCAAGGGCGATTCCCAAAGCATGCGAATATCCAATTCACCCTTAACTCGACAATGTCCTTTATCACCGACAAATAAAATATCGTAAATGCGACCAGATATTCCACGCTCAAGTGGAATAATATCATAAATCAGCCCTATATCTTCTGCTTTTTCTGCAATTGCCTTGCTTAATTCTGCTGGGGAAATACTTCTGGACCAGCGAAAATGCTTTTTACTCCATTCGGGGGTCAGGTCCGATGGCTTACACCATGAATCCGGTTCGCTGTTGATCCAAGTTCTAATATCATCTGCTTGAGTCAAGTCCATGTCGATCTCGCCATCCATATCCGGATGCCCACTCCACTGTTCTGCGTGTCCTGAGCGATTTGGCCATACATTTTCAATGTCTTCTGAATGTCCACCACAATTTGAGGCGTAATATGCGCTAATAACCGTATCGTTTGCCACCAATACTTCACCCCGGGTTTCGGCGACCGCTTTTTTTACCGCATCATTTGCTTTGCCAATGCCACTGTATACCTGACAATATATGTCCGCTGTCAAAACATGATGCTCACCCGCGTACTTACCTGTTTCAAGTCCGACTACTGCTTCAGATCTGGCGCAGATGGTCTGTGCTTTAAGCGCTTCGAGCGGCGCTGTAATTCCTAT
>DAOVOB010000036.1 GCA_030629925.1 Fidelibacterota bacterium | reverse complement strand
GCTTTAATGGCGGGATTGTTTTTCCCCACAGAGCAACAATCTGATGAAGAAATACTCTTTCTTCTAATGCCTATTAGGCTTATGTAGATAATTGTTAATAAACTTTTTTCGGGAAATAATATAAAAAATACGATTTTAATTATAGCTATAGCCACCCTACTGCTTTCTTGTTCCTCATATGTATATTATCCAAACGGAGTAAACGCCCCGCTTTTATCCCGGAAAAACGAAACACACCTTGCACTTGGAATTAAAGGGTTTGGCGGAGATCTCAGGTCAGCCTATGCCCCAACAGACTGTATAGGTATTCAATTAAACGCAAATCTATTAAATGTCGAGAATACTGAAACGGTTTCAGATATCAGCAAGACATTCAGAAATGGAAATTATTATGGTGAATTTGCAGCCGGCTATTATAAAGCTATAACGAGAAAAATTATATTTGAGGCTTATGTCGGAGTTGGATTAGGACAAAGTTTTTCCAATAATCTTACAGATGTATCCACCCGCTCCACAAACTATAGCAAACTGTATTTTCAGCAAGATATTGGATTGCAGACAAAGATTCTCAATTTAGGCATTGCTTTTCGAGAGGCTTATGTTAATGCATATTTAACCAAAATAGACGGAGTAGATCAAAATATCCAAGGAGCAGACTTTTTCTTTGAACCTATTTTGTTTTTTGCTATTGGTGCCGACCGGCTTAAACTAAACGCTCAAGCCGGATTATCTTACGCAAGCAATGCTTCGATCTCAAACTACCCGCCATTTATTTTTTCTCTAGGGTTAGAAGCAAAATTTTCACTAGCTAAGCCCAAGGCTGAATAATTATTTCTAATAAAAATAATTTATTAACCACACACTTTTTATAAAGATATTTTTATATTACATAGCAATATGATAAAACAACTTACAGTCAAAAACTTTCGAATCTTTGATGAAAAAACGGTTGATTTCCACCCGGGAGTGAATGTAATTCTGGGTAAAAATGGTGTAGGAAAAACGTCCTTACTTGAGGCAATATATTTTACCAGTTTTACAAAATCTTTTAAAGCCCCACAAGATGTTGATATGGTAAAACAAGAGAAGGAATTTTTTCAAATATCAAGCATATGGGAAGAAAGTAAATACAAAAAAGCCCAAGCAAACTACCTTAAGAAAAAAGGCAAACGCTTTATTTTTGACGAAGAAATCATGGTTCGCATGGCTGATGTTATCGGGAGTTTCCCCGTGGTGTTTCAATCACCAGAAGATTTTCGCGTTACTGCCGGACCAAGTATGGAGCGACGCGGATATTTTGACCGATTCATTTCCCAAACATCCAGACCATACCTCCAAGATTTGATAAACTACAGAAAACTTCTAAGGAACCGGAACGCCACCCTAAAGCAGCTCAGCGAGAGAAAAGAGTATACCTATACCACACAACTAGAGGTGTATGATGAACAATTATCGCCCATCATGTTTCGGATCGTTAGTGCCCGCCGCTCCCATGCCGAGGTTTTCAATAAACATCTCAAAGAACTATATGAAAGCACGTTTGACAACGGCAGCACAGGAAACATCACCTATAAACCCTCATTAACAGCCGAAACAGAAGCGGATTTTCAAATTGCCCATAGAGAGAAAACACAAAACAATATAAACAAAGAGATCATTTTGCGCAGAACTCTTTGGGGTCCCAATTATGACAAATACCTTTTCTTAAGAAACGGCGTCCCGCTGATCCATTATGCCTCACAAGGGGAACATAAAATTTGGATGACCATGCTAAAGTTGGCCGAGGGTGAAATTATTACAGGGCTTAAAAAGACAGAACCCATATATTTACTTGATGACCTTTTTGCAGAACTAGATTTAAATAACAGCAAACGAATTGTAGAAAAAATCATACACACAAAACAGGTTATCATAAGCACAACAGATATGAACGACCTAAGCCGGCATGGCATGGACATCAATAAAAACAATATTAATATTATTGAGATTACATAAAAAGAATTCCCATAAAAACATTTATAAATACAGGGCGATAGCGTATATTTTACACTGGATATTTTTATGAACAGATCACACAAACAAAGATTATTAATCGCGTTCACTCTCGGCCCCATCTTTTTGACTGCCGCATGGGTTGGTGATGTTTGGTTTTTAGCAATTGTTGCCTTGATCGCCGTGTTTTCTCAGTATGAACTTCTTAAAATGGTTCATTATCCGCCACGTGTTTTAACGGTATTAACACTAGTGGTAACACCCCTATGTTTATTGGCTGTGTTTTTTACTCGTTTTGATGTTGTATTTTTAATTTTATTGTTTGCCGCTATTTTCACGAACCTGAGCTTGCTTTTTTATAGAAGCTCTGAATTTATAAAAATGTCATTTGTGGGACTTGGGTCTGTCATTTACCCGGGACTAAGTTTAGGGTCGATGATTCTTTTGAGAAATATTCAAATTGAGGGATATCCAGAGATTGACATGGGACGCAATATTGTGATTATGATGATCATTGCGGTTTATGCCACGGATATTTTCGCCTTTTATATTGGCAGGTTAATTGGAAAACACCCCCTTTTCCCATCGGTAAGCCCCAAAAAAACCATCGAAGGAGCCGTGGGCGGCTTTGTTTTTTCTTGTGTTGCCATGATAATTCTTTGGCTGGTTGATTTTATCCCGGTTTTTCACGTGTTTGATTATTTAATGATTGCCCTTTGTGCTGGAATATTTGGACAGTTGGGAGATCTTGTTGAATCCAAGATTAAAAGGGAGATTGGTGTTAAGGATTCGTCCAATATGTTATTAACACACGGCGGCTTTCTCGATCGCTTTGATTCACTTGCTGTTGTTGCCCCCTTGTTTTGGATATTCGTGTATGTAAAATTTTTCGTTTAAAGTGGTTTTTTTGATAAAAAATGATAGATTACAGACTTGATTTGAAAATACAGTAAAGAAAATATATTACACATGCTTATCGTGTGTAAAGTAAAAATGAGGACGCTATGAAACCGGAAGCAATTAAATCTATTCTTGCAACTGATTGCGGGAGTACGACGACCAAAGCCATTCTTATCGAAAAACAAGGTGATGAATATCGACTGGTCGTTCGTGGTGAAGCTCCAACAACAGTTGAAGCTCCTTTTGAAGATGTTACAAAAGGTGTATTGAATGCAACGAAAGAAGTTGAAGAACTTTGTGGTCGCCAAATCTTGGATGGTAACGAGATAATTACACCCCAAAAGGGTGATAAGGGTGTTGATATTTACATTTCAACCAGCTCTGCTGGCGGCGGCCTTCAAATGGTCGTATCCGGTATTGTGAAAGCAATGAGTGCAGAATCTGCAGAACGCGCCGCTTTGGGAGCGGGTGCGATCGTTATGGATGTTCTTGCATCAAACGATGGCCGCCTGCCTCACGAAAAGATCCAACGTATTCGCCACCTTCGTCCCGATATGATCCTGCTTTCGGGCGGTACCGATTCCGGGAATATCAAGGGTGTGGTAGAAATGTCAGAGCTTCTAAAAGCAGCGAGCCCGAAACCGCGTCTTGGTATTAGCTACAAGCTTCCCGTTATTTACGCCGGTAACCAAAAAGCAAATGCCGCGATCGAAAATAATCTTTCTACCGAAACAGATCTAAGTATCGTTGAAAATTTACGACCCGTACTTGAAAGAGAAAACCTGGGTCCGGCACGCGATAAGATCCATGATCTTTTCATGGAACACGTGATGGCGCAGGCCCCCGGATATAAAAAATTAATGGACATGAGCGATGCACCTATTATGCCGACACCCGGTGCTGTGGGTGAGATCATGCAGGTCATAGCAAAAAAAGAAGACATTACAGTTCTTGGTGTTGATATTGGCGGTGCTACGACCGATATATTTTCGGTCTTTAAAGATCTTGAAAAAGGCGACCCCGTCTTTAACCGTACAGTAAGCGCCAATCTTGGCATGTCTTATTCAATTTCAAATGTTCTCGCGTCCGCTACTTTACCCAATATTCTTCGCTGGGTACCTTTCGAAATTGATGAAATTGATCTTCGGAACAGAATTGGAAATAAAATGATTCGTCCGACCACCATTCCACAGTCTCTTGAAGAATTAAAGATTGAACAGGCTATTGCTCGCGAAGCTTTGCGCCTGTCTTTTATACAACATAAAGAATTCGCAGTCGGACTAAAGGGTGTTCAAAAAGAACGCACCATTTCAGATGCCTTTGACCAATCTTCATCGGGTGAAACTCTTGTTAATATGATGGATCTGGATATTCTTGTCGGTTCCGGCGGCGTGCTTTCACATGCCCCCCGCCGTCATCAATCAGCTCGTATGGTGATCGATTCTTTTCTGCCGGAAGGTATTACACAGATCGCAGTGGATTCTATTTTCATGATGCCGCAATTGGGCGTGCTGGCCAGCGTTCACGAACAAGCTGCTACGGAAGTGTTCAACAAAGATTGTCTTCTCCGTCTCGGTACTTGTGTTGCACCTGTCGGACCGATCAAAGCAGGTAAAGAATACATGCGTATTCGTTTCACGCTTCCCGATGGAAAAATGATAGATAAAGCCTATACGCTTGGTGAAATGGAATTATTCGAAGCACCTTACGAAGCCATGGAAGCAGAAATCATTCCCGCCAGGGGTGTTGATGTCGGTGCCGGACCGGGACAGGTAGTAAAAACAAATATTTACGGAGGTCTTGTTGGTGTTATTATTGATGCCCGGGGACGCCGTCCTTTTGCTCTTCCACAGGATCCTGTCGAACGCGTATCAAAACTTCAGGAATGGAGCAAAACAATCAATGAATTCGAGGATAAATAATTGAAGCCATTGCTTCAATATTTATAATAAAGGAGAAAATATGGCACACGCATATACACCCGGATTAAAAGTTATTCCCAAAACCGTGGTTCACAAAACACGACGTCTTCCCCTGAAAGGCAAGGTGATCGTTGAAGTTGGTGCAAAGGTTAAAGCAGAAGATGTTGTCGCAACAACAAATCTTCCCGGGAATGTTGTTCCGGTTAACCTGGCTAACATGTTGAACATAGAAGCATCGGAAATTCCCGAGCTGTTGATCAAAAAATTGGGCGAAACAGTAGAAAAAGAAGATATTATTGCCGAGACACCCGGTCTTTTTGGCTTATTTAAAACAAAAGCCATTGCACCGGCAACGGGAACGCTGGAAGCGGTTTCCAGCATTACCGGACAAGCAATTATTCGCGAAGCCCCCGTCCCGGTATCGGTTCATGCTTATATCAACGGAAAAGTAACCGGCATTATTGAAGACGAAGGTGTTGAGATCAGCACAGCCGCATCTTTTATTCAAGGTATTTTCGGTATTGGTGGTGAACGCCGCGGCGAGATCAAAATACTTACTAAAGAGACAACCACACCGATCACTGAAGATATGATTTCTGACGACTGTAAAGGCAAAGTTCTTGTGGGCGGCTCATTTTTAAGCTATAAAGCATTTATGAAAGCACAGCGCCTTGGCGCTATCGGTATTGTAGTGGGTGGATTCAACTACAGCGATATTAAGAAGATCGTCGGTTACGATATCGGTGTTGCCATTACGGGACAGGAAGATGTTAAAACAACATTGATCATTACCGAAGGTTTTGGTGAGGTCCATATGGCAGATCAAACCCTCAAACTGTTAAGTTCTCATGAAGGCAAGGTGGCTTCAATAAATGGCGCTACCCAGATCCGTGCCGGGGTTATTCGTCCCGAGATCATTATTCCGCTTGACGGAGACACCAAGCTTAAAGAAGAAAAAGCAGAGCTATTTGGCATGGAACCCGGAACAGAAGTTCGAGTTATTCGCGCACCTTATTTCGGTATGCTTGGAGAAGTTACGGATTTACCCCATGAGCTTCAACGCTTGGAATCCGGCTCTCTTGCCCGTGTAGCGAAGGTTAAACTTTACGAGACAAAAAAAGAAGTTCTTCTTCCACGTGCAAATCTGGAAATGATCGAGAAAAAATAGGAGTCTGTCGTGAGACGTGCAGGAATCTTTATTCTCATATTTTTGCTACTCGCTGTTATAAGCGGGTGCAGTTCCATCGATGATAAAATTGAAAATGGACAGTATAATATGGCAAGAACACAGATCAGCAAAACAATAGCAAAGGACAATATCTCTGACTTTGAGCGTATTGCCCTTGAAGAAAAAAAAGATATTATGCATCGCATAGAATTGGATTTTAATAAATCTCTCAACGAGATCCTTCCTGATATTAAAAAATATTATCCAGAAGTGACAAGCGAACAACTCCGCGCTTGGGAAGAAAGCAATGCACTTGAAAAAATGAAGATCAACGGTGAGTATCGTTATTTTGCAAGAGCCGCGCAGAATCTTTTTAGAATAGACAAAGAAGCCAAAGATCAAAAAATAAAGATAGATGGCAAAAAAAAGGATGACCTTGTAGAATTCTTAGAACAAAATCTTCCAACCGTCATAGAAGAAGTGAAAAAAAGTAATAAAACAACCGGAAAACCGCTTGATATGAAATTTATTTACACTCTTACTGTTGATGCAGATGCTGTCCCGGCCGGTGAAATGGTCAGATGTTGGCTTCCTTTCCCTCGTGAAGGAAATGTTCGCCAGCAGAATGTAAAACTTCTTTCAACAAGCATGGATGATTACGTCCTTGCTCCAAAAAGTCAAATGCAGCGCACTTTGTACATGCAGAAACCGGCTATCGCGGGAGAGTCCACGGTCTTTGAAATGGCCTTCTCAACCACCACGCGTGCCCAATGGTTCGATCTTGAAAATGCAAAGATAGAACCTTACAACAAAAACAGTGATCTTTATAAAAAATATACGAATGAACGTGACCCCCACCTTTTGTTTACACCTGCGATCAAAGCAATGTCTAAAAAAATCGTGGGCGATGAAGAAGACAGCTATCAAATCGTAAAAAAGATATTCAATTATATTACGGATAACTATCCATGGGCCAGCGCTCGAGAATATTCAACAATAGAAAATATACCGGAATATGTAATTGCCAATAACCATGGCGATTGCGGCCAAGTAACATTATTATTTATGGTTCTTGCTCGCTATAACGGAATCCCAGCTCGTTGGCAAAGCGGCTGGATGCTTCATCCCGGTAATAAGAATTTGCACGATTGGTGTGAAATATACTTCGAAGGTTTAGCTTGGGTGCCCGTTGATCAATCTTTCGGCCGTCAACAAGTTAAACATCCGGAAGTTCAAGGTTTCTTCTTGGGCGGACTGGACAACTATAGACTGATAGTGAATGACGATTATGGAATGTCCCTTTTTCCCGAAAAACAATTTTTACGCAGTGAAACAAACGATTTTCAACGTGGTGAAGTTGAATGGAAGGGCGGAAATCTATATTTCGATAAATGGGATTATCACTTAGAATTAGAATGTTTGAATCAATAGAAAGGAAATATGAATGAAAAGGACCCTATTAATTATGGCGTTAGCAACAATGATGTTTGTCGGGTGTTCGGATAAAGCCGACCTCACCCCTGCCCAGATTGATTTTTTTGAAACCATGGGCGAAAAAATCTCTTATATGAAACCCGATTCTTCCGTTGTGTTGGCTACCACCACATCATTTGAGATCAAAAACCATGATATAATGGAGAGTGTTTATCAGGGTATGCGCGGCGATATTTCTATTATCGAAAGCGTTGACCCTGCTCGCATTGAATCATTTATCATGCAAGTTGTCACTCTGAAAGCCCAGCAAGATATTTTGCTTGAAGAAGCTAAAAAAGAGGGTGTAACAGTTACGAAAGACTCAATTGATGCTTTTATGGAAAAAAATCTTTTTGCCCCCAATGGTGGCAAAGATGCTTTTATTGAACAACTTAAATTGCAACAGGTTGACCTTGACTTCGTTCGCGAAGATACACGTAAGAATATGCTTATCATGAAATACATTGATGAGGTTGCCCTTTTGGGTGCTGATTTCAGTGTGACAGATAATGAAGTTGTTGATTATTATAACAACAATAAAGAACAGTATTCACAAGAAACCGCAACCGTTCGTCACATTCTTTTCCTAACACAGGGAAAGGCAACTGAAGAAGTTGACAGTATTAAAACATTAGCAGCAGAAGTTGCTAAAAAAGCACAAGCAGGTGAAGATTTTGTTTCTCTTGTTGCCGCTTATAGTGAAGATCCCGGTTCTAACACAAACGGTGGGCTTTATGCCGATTTCCCCCGGGGCCGCATGGTTCAATCTTTTGAAGACGCTAGCTTCACCCTTCCTATCGGTACGATAACTGATCTTGTAGAAACACCTTACGGATACCATATAATTAAAATTGAAGACCGCAAGGCAGGCAAAACTCTTGAAGATGTTCGTCCTGAAATTGTCGCGACCTTAAAAGAACAGAAAAAAGAAGCTGCTTTCCCGCCGGTACTTGATAGTCTGGTTGCAAAGTATGAATTTACTTTTACTCTCTAGAAATTAAGGCAAGCAATATATAAAACACCCCGAGTTTTCGGGGTGTTTTTTCTTTTTCTTTATTAGTTAAATTGAGGAAAGGTGAAACAAAAGAT
>DAOVOB010000157.1 GCA_030629925.1 Fidelibacterota bacterium | reverse complement strand
CCGGATTCAGCCGCATATTTTATTGATGAAGGTTTGAGTTATGATGCAACCAATCAACATTTATTACAATTATCATCATATTACAAAGAACGCGCCGGCGACTATGAGGGCGCAATTGCAATTTACCAGCAATATAATGCTCTGTACTTAGATGACGTTGAATATCTTGCAAAACAAGCAAATGCTCTTGATATGCTCGGGCTCTACGATGAAGAACTTGATATTTGGGAATATATCATGGATGTCGACGCTGATAACAATGATGCTATCAATGCTATTATCTCTGTTCTTGGAAAAATGGGTCGCGATCCTAAAGCATTCTATCAGAAAGCATGGGAAAACAATACAGCCGATCCTTCTAAGGCCTTGAAATACATTAATGCTCTCTTTAACGATAACGATTATAAGACAGCTATTAATGTGGCAAACCAGTCACTTCTATTCAATCCACAAAACATTACCCTTATTAAAAAGCTTGCTGAATGCTATGACTATAATGGTCAGCCCAATGAAGGATTGAAGACTCTTGAAAAATACGCCCGCTCAAATCCTCGTGACATTAACATGCAGATCGATGTTGCATTGAGAAATAATGATTTTGGAAATTATGAGAAAGCTTATAAGATCATTTCGGCTGCCATTAAATTGACACCGGATAACAGAGAAGTTTATTTTACTCGTGGTAAAGTACTTGAAACTACGGCTGAAATGGCCACACTGGAAAAAGGCAAGATCGATTGCAATGATAAGATCGTTTACCACATGGCTTACGAAGATTATAAAAAATCCAAGGAACTTGGTAATTTCAACGCGCAATTTCGTGTTAAATATTTATACGATAACGATCTGACTATCGCAAAAGCCAAAGATAGGTTCCTTATCGGAGATGCGAATAAAGTCAACTCGAATACCTATAAACCCTTAGGAGAGAGTTATTCTTGGATCACGAGAACAGTAAGCGTAAAATAGTTTATATTGGTTCCGACCATGCCGGATTCGAAGCAAAATCCCATATTATTGATCTTGTCAGTAATATGGGATATTCTGTTATAGATAAAGGTACCTTTTCCCCTGAATCGGTTGATTATCCCGACTTTGGAGTCGCAGTGGGAAAAGCTGTAGCGAATGACCCCGACACCTTGGGGATCATTATCTGTGGCACAGGTATCGGGATCAGCATAGCTGCAAATAAAATTAAAAATATCCGTGCCGCTTTGTGCACAACACCTATGCATGCCGAAATGGCACGCAAACACAATAATGCGAATATCCTCGCAATGGGCGCTCGCATGACCGGTTTAGAAGAGATGGATGCCATTATTGATACTTGGTTCTCCACCGACTTTGAAGGCGGTCGCCATCAAAAGCGCGTAGACAAGATCCATTCATTAACCGAAAAATAGTGGTGACAGCATGTACGAGAACATGAAAAATAATGACCCTGAAGTATTCAATACTGTAAAAAATGAATTAAACCGACAGCGCACATCGCTTGAGATGATCGCATCTGAAAATTTTGTTTCTAAGGCTGTTTTAGAGGCCTCCGGTAATATCATGACCAATAAATACGCAGAAGGATATCCCGGAAAGCGTTATTATGGCGGATGTGAATGTGTTGATGTGGTTGAGAACCTCGCTCGCGATCGTGCAAAAGAACTTTTCAATTGCGAATATGCAAATGTTCAGCCTCACTCCGGTTCTCAGGCTAATATGGCCGTTTACTTTACCTTATTAAAACCCGGAGATACGGTTCTTGGTATGAATCTTTCTCATGGTGGCCATTTGACCCATGGTTCTCCCGTCAATTTTTCCGGTAAGCTTTATAATATTGTTTCTTATGGTGTAGTGAAAGAAACAGGTCTTATTGATTACGATGATCTTGCACAAAAAGCACGTGAGCACAAACCCAAATTGATCATTGCGGGTGCCAGTGCTTATTCCCGTCACTATGATTTCCCGGCTTTCAGGAAGATCGCCGATGAAGTGGGTGCTTTTTTAATGGCCGATATTGCCCATCCTGCAGGCTTGGTTGCATGCGGCTTACACCCATCCCCTATTCCCTACTGTGATGTAGTAACCACTACAACTCATAAGACACTACGCGGACCTCGCGGTGGTATGATCCTGATGGGAAAAGATGTTGAAAACCCATTTGGTATTGTTGCGCCTAAATCAGGACGCGTTAAAATGATGTCAGAACTTTACGACTCAACTGTGATGCCCGGTATACAGGGCGGACCGCTCATGCATATTATCGCTGCTAAAGCAATCGCTTTTGGCGAAGCACTCAAACCAGAGTTTAAAGTATATTGTCAAAAAGTTATTGATAATGCCAAAGCACTTGCTAAAGCCTTAGTTGGGTACGGTTTTGATCTGGTCTCCGGCGGAACCGATAACCATCTTGTACTTATTGATCTACACAATAAAAACATCAGTGGAAAAAAAGCGGAAACACTTTTAGAATCCGTTGGTATAACCTCTAACAAGAACATGGTTCCTTTTGACGACCGCTCTCCCTTTGTTACGAGCGGTATGCGTTTGGGAACACCGGCACTGACCTCTCGGGGATTTACTGAAGAGGATATGCGCCAGATCGCTGCGATCATTGATCATGTGATCTCTGATCCTGAAAATGAGGCTGTATTGGAACAGGCAAAGAATGATGTTAAAAGCCTTGTTGCCATGCATCCCTTATATGAGGATTTCACTCTATGAGATGTCCGAATTGCGGATTTAATGAAAATAAAGTGATCGACTCCCGCCCTCTGACAAAAGAGAATGGGATCCGCAGACGTCGTGAATGTGAAAAATGCAGTTATAGATTTACGACCTATGAATACGTCAGTCTTACCACCGCATTGGTTATTAAATCAAACGGTACAAGAGAAGAATTCAACCGCGAAAAACTGATCCGCAGTATTTCACTCGCTTGCGTTAAGCGTCCCGTCTCCATGGATGGCATTCATACCATCGTTAAAAGTGTTGAAAATAAGATACTTAGCGAAGGTTTGGTTGAGATCCCATCAAAACAAATTGGTGAAGTGGTGATCGAGGCGTTGAAAAATATTGATAAGGTTGCTTATATCAGATTTGCATCAGTTTACCATGATTTTGAATCTGTTGAAGAATTTAACCGCAGAATTCAAGATCTGGAGCAAAACGGATAAGCTTGATAAATAGCTATTTTTTAATTGACATTTATGGAATAATTGGCAATATTTAGAGCAACAAACAAAGAGGCACACAACCACATATCCGTTCGTTAAAGATGCTTGAAAGAAAAGAAGATTAATTTAAGGTATTGCATCTTATAACGATACGCATTTATGAGCGTTATAAGATCGCTCATTTTTTATTAGGAGAGATGTTTTATGAAACGAAAAATATTAACAATCATTCTTGGGATCATGTTGACCGTGTCCTCGGCATATGCCATTACCAATACCGGCGCCGTTTGGCTTTTGATCGCGCCCGGTGCACGTGCCGAAGCTATGGGAGAAGCACAGGTTGCTATAGCAGATGATGCCTACGCATCATATTACAACCCTGCCGGTTTGGCATATATGAAAAAGAACGAGATCGGTGCTATGTATTCCAAATGGTTACCTAATCTAGTCAATGATATGTATTACACTTTTTTGACAGGTGGATACCATGTACCAAATGTCGGTACTTTTGGCGGACACGCCATCTACTTGAACCTTGGTGAACAAGTATGGACAGATGAATACGGCAACAGTCTGGGAACTTTTATTTCTTACATGACGGCTATCAGTGCATCTTATGCCACAAAAGTCACTGAAAATTCAGCTATTGGTATTAACCTAAAATTTGCATATCAAATGTTAAGTCCGGTTGGTGCCGGTGTCGAACAGGGTAATGGAGATTCCTTCCACCTGGGTTTTGATTTCGGTTATCAGATCCGCAATCTGCTCAATGATCATTTAGATCTTGGCTTTGCGATCTCAAATGTCGGACCTAAAATTGCTTTTGTTGATAAAGCTCAAGCAGACCCTCAACCCACGAACTTAAAAATGGGTCTTAATGTTAATATTCTTAAACAAGAACATAATGACCTCTCCTTTGTTTTTGATATGAATCGTATTCTTGCCAGCTCTCATCCTGCTATGGATGTTAAT
>DAOVOB010000174.1 GCA_030629925.1 Fidelibacterota bacterium | reverse complement strand
GTTTCAAAATGGTTCATATTATGACGAACCGCATCAGCTGTCCCCTGATACCAGTCCATGTTTTCTATAGTTTGAGAGGCTGCAAGGACTTCGAGAAAGCCTTCAGTAAAATTATCAAATTTGTAGGTCTGATTGATATGACGATGTAGGGATTCCGAATTGAATTGCGTAAGAATATATATCTTGCGAATATTCGAATTTAGACAATTTGAGATAGGGATATCAATTAAACGATATTTTCCGCCAATGGGGACTGCAGGTTTTGAACGAACGCTCGTAAGTGGCGCAAGTCGTGTACCACGGCCTCCACCTAGAATGACACTTAATACCTTGCGCATAAAGCACCTCGTATATGATGTTTAATTTCTTATTTTTGTATGTCCGGTTCCATTGACAGCGAATCGGCTTTGATCTCGAGTGAATCGGTTTCAATTATTGCTTCGCTCAGAGTATTTATCCGGTAATTTGAAAAAGACAGATCAATGTATCCGAAAGAAGATGTCATAGGAATATTGCCACGCGGATTCGGGACAACTTTTTTCTGAGTCTCTTTACTCTCGATCATCACTCTAATTTCCGTTGGCATATATAATCCGGGTTGAATCTCTTTCTGAGTAAAATTAATATCCGCAACCATATCGGGTTTGTCGATCATTTTCATTTGTGCCAATATCCAATTAACCGTATCGATCATTGCAAGAAAGATCACTTCCTTACCTTCCATGGGTTTTAGCACTTCAACGAAAGCAACATCCTCTTTATTTTCTTTCAACTCGATGGTTCTAACTGAAATAGCATCTTTTACCAGACGCTCAAGATCCATAAGGAAGATCTCAGGTGGTATCATTAGGGGCGTGTTATCTTCAGTAAAAAGAGAATCGGGACTAATAAAATGTACGACGGTTTCTTGATCGGGTAAGGTTGCTTCAGGCATGCGTGAACGAATGCGAAGATCCACGATCATGTCGTTAACCTGCTTAAAATTCAGATTCGTACGACGAATATAGTAATTTGGATCAACCGCAACTAAGAGCATGATCAAACATAAGCTTAATATTGTGATCTTCTTCAACATGAACAATTCTCCTTCTCCATATCAATGGGATGGATGGTCCAGTCTTTCTCGGGAATCCACTCCTCAACTGTTCCATCCGGTTTTTCCAGAATAACACGTTTAATATTTGCGTTAGCGATCTGGGCTTTGCATTGATGACAAACAAATTCATGACCATAAATATAGATCGTTCCGTTATTTGTTGCATGACCGTTCCGTGCAGCAAGCGCAATGGCATTGGATTCAGCGTGTGACCCAACAGCTCGACATCGCTCTAACTGAGTACCCGAAGGGATATTGTATTTATCACGATAACAGAAACCAATTTCCAGGCAATTCTCCTGATACTGAGGAGATCCATTGTAGCCCGTTGAAACAATATCTTTATTGTTTACGATCACCGCACCCACCTGTCTTCGAAGACATGAAGAGCGCGTAGCAACCACTTTCGCTACATTAAGAAAATAAGCATCCCAGCCCGGTCGTTCCATATATATCCCACGTTAAAATTCTATCACATCAAGATCATGTGAAATATGCGTATTTTTATATGTTTTTTCAACTGCTTTCTGATATAAGTTTAAGTCTTTGTATCGCTCTGAAAAATGGGTTAATGCAAGTTTCTTCACATTATTGTCTTTGGCATATTCAGCAGCTTTCTCTGCTGTCATGTGCATAAATTCCTCTGCAAGGGCAAATTCACTTTCAAGATAGGTCGCTTCCATTAGGACCAGATCGGCATTGCGAATCAGTTTGGGAATACTGTCACAAATGCCTGTATCCAGAACGTAAGCAAAGATCTTTTCATCAGAATAATAGCTCAGTTCATCACGAGTAATTGTCTTTCCCTGATACTTTATCTTTCCATTTCTCTCAAGTTCACCCAAAATAGGTCCATACAAATGCATTTCCTCCAGAAGTTCTTTTCTAAAGTGCATACGAGATTTATCGACAAAACGATATCCAAGTGTTGGTGTACTATGCAGGAGATCGTATGCCTCTATGCGATAATCTTCCGTTTCCTCTACAGCTCCTTCATGAATTGGATGAAGATGAAAATTGATACGGTGAGTATATTTTGACGCAATGCTCAGTGCATCAAAATACGGTCTTCCTTCTTCCGGAAAATATATATGAACTTCATGCTTAAGCTCCATCAAAGAAAGTCGTTGCATAATACCGGGAAGTCCAAGACAATGATCGCCGTGAAAATGAGATATGAATATTTTATGAATTCTACCTGGAGAAATACCTGCGAAAGTAAATTGCCGCTGTGCCCCTTCCCCGGGATCAAAAAGCACACCGCCGTAAGGCCAGTCTAAAAAATAGGCGTTTTGACTCCGTGTACGGGTTGGTAATTGTCCGGCAGTACCTAATATGTGCAATTTCATAAGAAGGTTTAAGGTTTAAGGTTTAAGGTTTAAGAATATATAATATTGAGCGATAAGGTCTAAGCTCTGAGATAATATTATCCTTATGACTTCATGCTTCTCGCTTCTGCCTACCCTCCGCCTTAGCGAAGGAGAAATTACTCTATGAGACTAAGAGCGATCGAATTGAGTTTTTCCGAAGCGCGATCTGAACGCGAAAGTAAAATAAGCGGAACTTTCGCGCCCATGACCAGTCCTCCCACGGGTGCGTGTTGAAGCTCGATGATTGCTTTCAGCATAAAATTACCGGTGGTAATATCGGGAAAAAGAATAATATCAACATCCCCGGATATTTTTGAATCAATTTTCTTCTTTTTGGCAGCTTCAGCATTTAAAATAACATCCAAAGCAATTGGACCCTCAGCGAGATAGCCCTTTGCAGTATATTCCTCAGCCAAAGTACGGGCCTCAAGGGTCTCAGGTAATTTCGGATTGATTTTTTCCACAACAGCGGCAAATGCGATCTTAGGTTTTTTTTGCAATATTATTTCCGCTAATTCGATGGCATTGTCGGTAATAGCCCGTTTTTTATCCAATCCCAGTTCAATATTAAGAGCCCCATCAGTAAAAAAAAGTAATTTGTGATAACCGGGACTATCACAAACAGCGATGTGTGATAAAATATTCCCTTTGCGGAGACCTTTATCACGATTTAAAACCGGACTTAAGAATGCTGCGGTAGAGATATCACCTTTCATCAGTGCATCTCCTATTCCGTCACGAATATCCGAAATGGCAGCCCAAATAGCGTCTTCAGCTGTTTCTGATTCAACATAAACTGCAGTCGACAACCCTGCTTTCTTTGCATAGGTTTCCATTGACTTCTTTTTTCCATACAATCTTGGAATAATAAATCCTTTATTGGCGGCTTCTGCTAAAGCTTCAAAATTCGAGTCGGAATTTGGAAAAACCACATTGACTGTTTTGGGATCTTTTACATTAATTCGTTTGTAGATATCTTCGTAATGCATTTTTTACCTTTCATTTATCGTAATCATAGATATTCATTTGTTCATCCAAAATACGGAATCCACCATCAGCCATTGCTCCAAGTTCATTCTCACCGGGATAAATGATGATAGAGAATTGCTTTCCAAGATGAGTCAATAATTCTTCTTTTACATAATCGCAATATGCCATTCCACCCGTCACGATAAGAGCACACACATCAAAATTTAAAACTGCCGCCATGGCTCCAATCTCTTTTCTTACCTGATAGAGCATGGCATCAAAGATCAATTTTGCATATTTATCGCCTTTTAGAATACGAGCTTCTACTTCCTG
>DAOVOB010000224.1 GCA_030629925.1 Fidelibacterota bacterium | reverse complement strand
TTTTATTTGTATATTTTACCCGTTGTGTGAAATAGGTAAAACACCTAATAGGGAATGTTTTTTGTCATCCCGAGCCCCGAAGCTTCGGGGAGGGATCTCAAACCGCACAATTTTGTTAAATGTTTGAGATTTCTCTATTCATTTTCAGCCAAATGACTGAAAATTCAATCGAAATGACAGTTGTATTACACTTACGTATTAGTTTCACGCAACGGGTTAAAATTATCAATTAATAAGGGCTCGTAGCAATATCAATGCAGAGCCTTTTTTTTAAGACGTAAGATGTGAATTTATATTAAGGGTAGAGACGACAATTTATCGCGTCTCATGTTCAAACCGTAAGACGTGAGACGGCAAAAGACACAAAAATGTCATCTCGACCGAAGCGAGTCCGTCTACCGATGGATGAGCGAAGTGGAGAGATCTATTCATGATGATGGATTATGAGTTATAGATGATGAATGATGGATGCCTGCCAGCCGTAGCCTCGGCGAAGGCTGGATGAATGAGAAATGAGTGGCGTGAGGGTCACGGGTCGGGATAAGGGGTAAACTTATCGACACGTTTTTTTATGCCGGGATCATCTTTTACAGAAGTATCAAGCAGTAACATATCCCATTGATAATAATGAGAATTATTTTTTATCTCGGATTTGAGCATTTTCTTGCTACGCTTAAGTCGTTTAAGATATTTTTTTCTTTGATCTGTTTCGGACTTTAAGGCATTTTCGCTAGTTCTGATCGAATGCCTGTAAGGAGAAATATCTTTCCATTCTGCCGGGTTGCTATCAAAATTAAGATACAGATCGGCAATATATTTTCCCTGTGAACCGAGTTGAGTAAGTGCCGTTCCCTTGTAATGTACCGGCAATCCTGTAAAAGCATGTTCTTTAGCACAAACGATTATATCGATCCCCGAATTTTCTTTTACAAAATCTGAAAGTATAACGGCAGGAGCATCAGCAAGTAGAATAACAAGATCAGCATCATTAAATAGGTCATCCTGATGCAACTCTTTTAAGGCAAGAAGGGGATCTTTTATGCGAAAATTAAATCCATCGGACAGAGAACATATTCCTACGAACATGATATCAATTCCTTGTGAATGAATAACATGATAGGGTGGAAAGGCGGGATTCCCTTCCATATCAAGAATATTGGCAGAGATGATAGGCAATGAATAATGACTTTGAAGTGATCTTAATACATTTAAACCATAGCAAAGATCAAATTGTCCTGCATTGATCACGTCGTATTTGAGTTCAGAAAACAATTCTGCCTGAAGAGCAGCTTTCTTTTGTTCAAAGATCTGATCTTCTTTGGGCATGGGAGTATGATGAAAAAAATGATTTCCGGCTCCAATATGCAGAGACGATCCCGGCATATTGCTTATTGCCGTACTTTTTCGAGCCCAACCGCCGCTAGGGATTTTGCAGCCGCAGGGTGTTAAAAGTCCCCGATTATTTCCCGTAAAGGAAATATGAAGCTCGGTACCTAATGCGAAGGTGATGATAATGAACAAAATTAAAATAAACTTTTTCACGAATTATCCTTGCTTTACTATGACACTAAAAGATACAAGAAACAGGAAAGAAGAAACAAGTATATTCATCCCGGAAATCTTAAACCTTAAACATAAAAACTTTAACCCAAACATTATTCGTACCATGAATAGATCCTTCCCAACCTACGCTCTTTGAGCTTTCCCCTTCGCTCCTGTCGGAGCTTCGAAGAACAGGTCGGTGGGCACGGCACTCCGTTCAGGATGACAGACCTCTATAGCTCCCTAAACCCCTAACCTTCTAACCTTCTTTTAGTGTTTTTTTAGTCATATTTCTTAATATAAAGTTATAGGATGGTTAATTTAAGTTCAATACGCACAAAGTGCTTGAAATATCTGGTTCAGCTCATTATAATTGGACGTTGAGAGAGGAATTTAATGAGAAATACAGCAAGAAAATTTACGATCATATTACTGTTTGTTAGCGTATTTGCGTATGCTGATATTTTATATGTGGATAATAATCTTGGAGATGGTTTTTGGCAGGGAGCTTATGAAAATCCACAACAGGCTCTCGCAGCAGCTAATCCCGGAGATGAGATATGGGTGGCACAGGGTATTTATACACCCGGAGTTGATCGTAATAATTCATTCGTGCTTAAAGAAGGTGTAAAATTATATGGTGGCTTTTATGGTGGTGAATCTACCTTATTTGACCGAGATGTCCATGCCAATCCCACGATATTAAGCGGGGACATTGGAATACAGGGAAATATCAGCGATAATAATTATCACGTGATCTCTTATTCTGGTCTTTTAAGTACCTTAACCATTATTGATGGATTTATTATTCGTGACGGCAATGCAGATGATGGAAATGGAGGAGGAGGACTGCTACTTGAAAATGGTGCGGCCCCACTGATCAGAAATTGTCATTTCTATGTAAACCAAAGTGCAGATGGTGGGGGAGCGGTTTTCCTACAAAATGCTGTTACATTTGAATACTGTCTTTTCGAATCCAATACCGCCTCAATGGGCGGAGCCGTTTATTCTCCTGAAGATAGAACAGAAACCGGCGATGCAAGTTTTAAGCATTGTACTTTTGTCTCAAATGTCGCTGGTGAGGGATCTGCCTTAAATTTTGAAAAACGCGAAACGGTCAACATCGACAGCTCAGTTTTTTGGAACAATACTGATGGCTCCGGGAATATCAATTCATTATTGCTTGATACACGTATCGGTAGTCCCTCGCTTACGAATACCGCAGTTGATGATGCATCAATCACGGTCACCACGGAAATAAATATTATATATTATAGCAGTTCAGATGTGGACGGTCCGTTTCTCAATATTAGCGATTATCGCCTGGATAATGAGCATGGAATACCTCGTGAATACGGTTGGTATTATGTGCAAGCACCTTTAATACTCAATATTAAAATCTTTCTTGAGGGTGCGTTTTAGAAGCAGTAAACAGTAAGCAGTGGACAGTAAA
>DAOVOB010000075.1 GCA_030629925.1 Fidelibacterota bacterium | reverse complement strand
CATGTCCCCTTCTTTGGGAATCGGTATCGGTACGGGCTACGTCCAACGCGAATTCTCTAAAATTGGTACTGAGATCTGCTTGGATGTCCGTGGTAAACGCCTAAAAGCTCTTATCGTTAAACCGCCTTTTGTAGATTCCTCTCCACTTAAACTGTAAGATCACAAAAATATAAGTAAACAAAAAAGCCTCGCAATGCGAGGCTTACTTTTATTTTTTTACTTTTGCTCTCCTTCGCTAAAGCTTCGAAGAGTCTTCGACCTTTTGCCTTTTATCTTCTCTTACCCCATTCTTCCGGCTTGCATTAAGCCCAACCCGGCTGCTAAAGCCATACCGACCAACATGGTAATAACAACCAGTAAGGTTGATTTCTTTGTATTGAATTTATAAAGCACCTTAAATGCAATGACCCAAACAAGAATACGCCAAATCGCAAAGAACTCAAGCTGGTTAATAAATTGAATACCATACGAAGAAGTGTCCGGATTATTTAGGAGGGAACCAAATCCCACCTGAACCATCATTGTTCCCTTTTGAACTACTAAAAACATCTTTATTAACGATTCGGGTATCGTGATCATTTGAACGTATAATGCGGCTACAAGCATTGTGCCGAACTTTTGTTCTCCGCCACCAATAAAATTACCCACGATCCACATAAATAAACCACTGATAAGAGCACCAATAGCTACTTGCAATACACCTCCGACATATTTGAATACAGTTGCTATAGGTGAATTTGTTTGTTCTAATGCAAGTTCTTTTTGTGTCTCTGAAAGCTGGGTCATATTTTGGATCATCTCAATCTGAAATTTTTCCATTACATCCGAGGTGACAATTAAAAATACTATCAACATAGTAACAAGTAAAAGAAAGGGAATAACATAGTCTGTCCATTTCTTACCTTCATCTCGCAACGAGGTAAAACAGGCTGTTGGCGAAACAAAAACATTCGCAATTCTTGAAAATACATTCATCGTTCACTCCTTAGTATTATTAGCTTCATTCTATTTAGAATCAAAATTTATAGTTTTACAACAGAAAAGCGAATAAAAAAATAATAAAATATCTCAAAAAGTCGTTGAGAATAAAATGATATTGCATTAACTTCCTTAGTTGTCAGATGTACAATTAAAAGGAGATTCATAATGGCAGTCGTAGTAAATCATGATGTATGTGAAGGCATCGGCGAATGTATCGAAGTGTGCCCGGTTGAAGCTTTGGAATTAAAAGAAGGCAAAGCTGTTTGTATCGATGATCTTTGTATCGATTGTTTGGCTTGTATAGCCGCCTGCCCTGTTGAAGCTATTTCTGAAGGTTAAACAGGACCATACGAAACAAAAACGAGGGCAGATTACTCTGCCCTTTTGTATTTAGGAGTTAATATGTCTCAAGAAAACAAGAACCCATTTGATCTTCAAAAGAAGCTCAGATACGCAAAACACGTAATCGCAATCGCATCAGGTAAAGGCGGAGTAGGAAAATCCACCGTTGCGGCGAATTTAGCATTATCATTAAAAGAAAAAGGATTCTCGGTCGGATTACTTGACCTGGATCTTTACGGACCCAGCGTTCCTATGATGTTTGGCCAGCATAAGCCAACTGAATCAGTTAGCGAAGAAGGTATTCTTCCTGCTGAAAAATACGGGATACAGATCATGTCCCTTGGTTTTTTCCTTGATTCCAATGCAGCAGTGATCTGGCGCGGACCATTGGTCATTAAAGCAGTTGATCAATTACTCAATGAGGTATTATGGAAACAGATGGACTATCTCATCATTGATCTTCCTCCCGGAACCGGTGATATCCAACTGAGTTTAGTTCAAAAGATCGCTTTAAGTGGAGCTGTTATTGTTACAACACCTCAAGACCTGGCCTTAGCTGATGTAAGACGAGGCATTAATATGTTTGAAAAAGTTAATGTCCCTATTTTGGGTATCGTTGAGAACATGAGTTATTTCCAATGTCCCGAATGTGGCCATAAATCCTATATTTTCGGACAAAATGGCGGTATGAAGGAAAGTGAACGCTCTAAAGTTGAATTCTTGGGTGAAATACCTCTCAATGAAGACATCATGAGTGCAGCTGATACAGGCTGTCCTATTGTTGAAAGCAAACCAGGTAGTCCCGAAAGCAAATACTATATGGGTATTGCAGAGAAGCTGGTTGAAAAGCTAAAGTAGAAACTTCAAGAGAACCAAGAGATAAATGTATGGGAGGCTCTTGAGCCTCCCTTTTTTAGTTACGGGCGACTCGAGAGTCGCCATTCAATTCAAATTATTACTACTTCGCAAAAACCACTCTTTGATTATAAACATCATTTCCTGCTTTGAGTTGATATATATATGTACCGGAAGAGACGGGTTTGCCATTAAAGTCAGTTCCATCCCAAAGAAATGAGTGCTGACCAATATCCAAATTTGAATTCACAACCGTTTTGATTTTTTTACCCATAATTGAGTAAATTGTCAATTCAACACTCTGTTGTTTATCCAATACAAAACTGATCTTCGTAGTGGGATTAAAAGGATTGGGAGTACTTTTTAAAAAGATATCACCTGTAACGAATACGTGTATCTCATCGCTTGCTGTTTCACTGCCCGATGTAACAACACATCGAAGATCATGACCATCACTACTGTAATATAAGGTTTTAGTCATGCTTGAATTCGTTTCACCCACATAATCAGTCCAACCATTATATCCATCATACTGCCATTGATATGTATAAGCTCCTACACCACCACTGGCAATTGCTGTCCATGTACCTGTTGCGTGATACTGAGGAGCTTTTGTAATGCCTTGAGTTCCTATTAATAAAGTCGGTCCTGTAACTTCAACAGAAAGTGGCTCTATAGATTTAGTAAAAACTGCTTCATATACAACAGAGGTAAAAATCAGGTTAGATAACAATTCAACATTATTACTTACTGGACTATCGTCTCTATACCAACGCCAAAACTCATAATCCTCATTATTTACTGTTTGTGGATCTTTGGCTTTTATATCTAGTACAATATCATGAGTCATTGAACAATATTTATGGTGAGGATGATTTTCTTCGACATACTCTCCATTATCTTTTGTTAATATACCTACTTGTGAATTTCTTAATAGTATTGTACCTCCTTCTTGTCCTTCTAAATTATTTGCAAATGTAGCCCGGATAGTTGCACCTCGAGGCGTCGTAAAATACCCACAAGGATTTATACCATAACTGATAGCAGAAACTCCCTGTATTTCCACACCAGTCTCACGCAGTACGTGATCAATAGTTATACTTCCTAAATTACTTGCATTTAAATTAGAAGGTACATCAACAACAAACGCAACATGACCTTTTGTATCATGAGGATAATATGGATTATTTCGAATTAACTCCCCCCATGCCAAAATATCTCCTTTTTTAACATTATAAATCTCTTCATTAAAATCATGAAATATATAATCAACAGTATTGGGAATTCCAACCGCATGAGTTTGTTGAGGATCACAAAAATAATCTCCGACTAGTTTTCCCTCTACCCTTCCAAGTACATAACCATAACAATTGTTTGAATTATGGTCATGTGATGCACTTATCCCTCTATAAGATTTTGAATGCTGAGCGAATAAAAAACTAAATAAAATTAAAATGCATAAAAGAATTGACTTTTTCATCATAACTCCTTTTTTATTTTCCCCACATTACATAACTCGTATTACCTGAATAGCCAACTATTAATGCTTGTTTACTATCAGTCCATGCTTTTTTATACGTAATTTCCGGATAATAGATTGAATCTAATTGGCTAGGACTTTCACCATCCCAAAATATTGCATTTCCTCCATCTCCAACAATATAAATACTATCTGGAGCTGAACCGCTTACATCTCTGAACTTATAATTTGAAAACTGCCATAATTTTTGCCAGGTACTGTCTAGCATTTGCTTACAAAAGACACCATCTCCACACGTATATATTTTATCTTCGATCACATATATATCCAAATGTCCGAAAGGACGGAAAAGATAATCTGAATATTCCATACTGTATTGATCTTCAATTATCCAACCATTATCAACGAGCTTTAATAAATACCCGTTGATCTTATTAGCAATCATATAATAAGCTATTCCATATAATCCACTTGAATCAGCACCTGATAAATGACGTATATGAACTGTGTCGGGAAAAGAATGATTTACCCATGAAGTTCCATTATAATGATACAACAAGCCATGCCAACCACCTGCCCAGATATTATCGTCCAAATCTCCCCAAATATCATTAAATTCTGTTCCTCTTTGTCCCTCGACATGTGCATAAAATATTTGCTCTACATTACTATTATCAAATTTATCTATACTACCTTGCCAATCACACCCTTCCGGCAAAAACCATTGAGTAGATGCCGCTGTATATATATCACCATTAATTAACTTTGCAGCCAAAATATTCCACGCATTTGCAACAAGTATTTTATCCTGCCAATCTGATCCATTATAATGCCAATACACGGGATTATAATGTCCATTTTCACCGAATATATATATATCGTTTTCACTTCTATACAAAATTTCAGTAGGACGGAATCTTGTACTTATAACTTCCAACTCTAAAGTATCTATTGTCCAGGTATATTCTAAGGGATGTTTTAAAACTTCAGGATCATTTCCACAAGAGAGAATTAATATAATAATTATTAATAATATTAAATTACTTTTCCGCATCTAACTACCCAAATAATCTGTTCTGTTATTAATTTATGAACATATATTCTTATTACCAAGGTTTTTTTTGTAAGAATAAAGTTAAGATCAAGGTTGAGAGTAAGGCTAAGAATAAGAAAACATATCTTGAATGTTTCAGATAAATCATCTCATGAATAGATCCCTCGACTACGCTCGGGATGACAGTTTGATTTACATTTCAATTAATATTTCAGTCAATCTATACATCTGTAAAACATCAAAACAATTTCATCTGATCTTCAGATTCTAAAATCTCAGTGTTAAATTCTTTAATAAATGAAATAAATTCTTCTTCGTTCATGACTTTCACACCAAGTTCTTTTGCTTTCTCCAGCTTTGACCCTGATGATTCACCCGAAACCACGTAATCTGTTTTTGCAGAAACACTTTCCGATGCTTTTGCACCCAGATTACGCACCAGATCTTTAGCTACATCACGTGTTATCTTTTCAAGACTTCCTGTAAATACGAATATTTTACCCTTTAAGGGTTGTTCGCCTGTCTCACCGGCTTTTGGATCAATTCCATGTTCCATCAGAACTTCTAACATTTTCCGATTATCAGGGTCATTGGCAAATGAAATGATACTCTCTGCAACGATCTCCCCAATATCGTCAATATCAACAAGTATTTCTTGCTTGGTCTCGAAAAGTTTTTCCAACGATCCAAATTTCTCTACCAATACTCTTGCCAAGTATTCACCTACATTAGGTATGCCCAAAGCATAAATCACATTGGCAAGTGAACGCTTTTTTGAAGCTTTAATAGATCTCAATAAATTATTGACTGACTTTTCTCCAAATCGCTCAAGTGCTACAAGGTCTTTGAATTGCAGATTGTAAATATCTGCCACGGAATTGATCAATCCTTCATCTACTAATTGATCAACGATCTTTTCGCCCATTCCATCAATATTCATAGCGCGTTTGGATACAAAATGTTCAATGCCTGTCTTGAGTTGTGCCGGACAATCACGATGCACACATTTAACGGCAACACCACCCTCAACCCGTTGGACTTTCGCGCCACATACCGGGCATGTATCCGGCAAATGATAGGGCTCTGTATGTTGGGGACGTCGTTCTTTGATAACCTTAATGACTTTGGGTATCACATCACCTGCACGTTCAATGACCACCCAATCCCCTACCCGGATATCTTTACGATCTATTTCATCTTGATTATGTAGCGTTGCACGAGAAACAACAACTCCACCCAATTGTACGGGTCCAAGATTTGCGACCGGTGTCAACACACCCGCCCGTCCAACTTGAGCAACAATAGATTCAATGCGTGTAATCTCCTGACGAGCCTTAAACTTACCTGCAATAGCCCATCTGGGTGTACGGGTACGCATACCAAGGGACATTTGCAAAGCGATGTCGTTGACCTTTACCACAATGCCATCTATATCATAGGGCATGGATTCACGATCAGCTTCCATACTATGGAAATACTTGATCATATCATTTTCGTTTTTCAGGATCTTATTAAAGGGATTG
>DAOVOB010000204.1 GCA_030629925.1 Fidelibacterota bacterium | reverse complement strand
TTGATATTATGCTAACTTTTGAGATCTCTCCGCTGCGTTCTCCATCGCTAAAGCTATAGAGAACTTCGGTCGAGATGACATAATTGAATGCTTATATGTAAAAAGGCGTCTGTCAGTTGACAGACGCCTTTTCTATATAAACCCGGAAAGGGGGAAGAAGGATTAACGTACGGGGAGAAACCAGGTTGCGATCTCGACCGGTGCATCCTCTTCAATAAAGGTTGCGGTGGTGATCATACGTACACGGAGTCTGCTTTGGCCCCGGCCTTTCAATATGGTACCACTGAAAATATTATCATCGGCAGTCAAATCAAGACCTTCACCGTCATCCAACAGGGCAAAATAGCGACCACTGGATCCAAGAACATTCACATCATCAGATCCGTCAATAGCCACATAGGCTTCAGTTGTTTGAACACCCGGTCGACCACGATATGATCCCCAGTCCTGACGACCGCGAATAACTTCATAAAGTGCTTCCGTGTCATCAAAGACCAACATAGTTGAATCATTATCGGAATCAAGAGTAACACTTTCGATCGTGTTTAGGATACCTGCCGTTTCGCCGGCTTCAATACTTTTGGCTACGAGTTTCCATCTGAGCTCTGTTGTGTCAGTTCCTGTGGAATCGTTTGTGCAGGAATCAGAACATTCAACTTGAACGAACTGCATGTAAGAGGTCGTAGTATATTCATAAGATTTTTCCCAAACCTCAGGTGTATCAACAATAGCTGTATCTGTTTGGTTGATGACCATGGTTCCAAAAAGTGTTTTGGTCAAGGTAACCAACGCAGTATCATCAGTCGTATATTCAATACTATGCTGAACATCAACACTATCAATACCTTGGAGTACTTTCAGACGTATGCGACGCATGTTTCTGCCATTACCGTTTGGTCCAGGCAAAGCTTTTGAAAACGAAGTAGGGATATCAATATCGATATCTTCTTCGATCACCGCATCTACATCTACTTCAGCAAGGATCTCGGCTTCGATAAGCTCAATGAGTGTGACATTGTCATCATCATCATTGTTATTCCAACCGCCGGTTAATTCACCGAAGTCACAGGAACTCAGGATCAGCATTGTAACGACCATAAGTCCGATAAATAGTTTTTTCATTTCTCTTCCTTTATTTAATTTTTCACTTTCATACATTAGACACGGTGATGTTGCGTAAAGTTAATACAGAAATAAGAATTTAAAAAATCATTGTATAAAAATTTATCAAATGCTTTGAAAAGATATAAACGATAAGATGTGAGAGATGAGAATTTTTAGTAAAAAATTATTGCCTTAATATTATATTTTATTTATACTAAAAAGTAGTCGAAACGACCAGAAAAGGAGATATAATGAAAAACAGATGGCAACTACAAGAAGCTAAGGTTAAATTTTCAGCTATGATCAATGATGCCGGTGAACATGGGCCTCAGTACATTACCAAACATGGTAAAGATTCCGCCGTGGTGTTGTCAATTAAAGAATATCAGGAAATAACGAAACGTTCAAATTCTTTATCTGCATTTTTTCAGGAGTCCCCTTTATATGGACTTGAGTTGGATCGAAATAAAGATTCAGATCGGGACATTGAATTATGAAATATTTACTGGATACCTGTGTAATATCAGAGCTTGTTAGAAAGAAACCTGACTCCCATGTTGTAAACTGGATTAACGCTCAAAATGAAAATGATCTTTATTTTTCAATCATTACTTTTGGCGAAATTCAAAAGGGAATTTCAAAATTGAATGATGTCGCAAGAAAATATAGCATTCAACTTTGGCTGGAAGATTTGAGCGATCGTTTTTATGGGAGAATAATTGAATTGGATATTCAGATCCTTTTAGAATGGGGACATTTATCAGGAGAGTTGAGTAAAGAAGGAAAGAATATTCCGGTGATCGATTCTCTTTTGGGAGCTAGTGCTTTTAATAACAAACTTTGTCTTGTTACACGAAATACGGATGATTTTAGATTTTGTGGGGTGGAATTGTTAAATCCCTGGAATGATATTTAAAAGAATATTCAACCCCGTCGGGGTTGTAAAAAAAAGGAAAAGCGCCTATACTGTTATTGAACCCTTTCAGGGTTCTTTTCTGATTTTGTAAAATATTGGTGAAAAACAAAGGAATCCCGTAGGGATTCAATAACAGTATAGGCGCATCCCTCACAAACATACAACCCCAAAGGGGTTGAACAAATTCGCATTTTTACATTAACAAATACTTCACACGACCAATCCCAATTCATGATTGATTAATATTAATTGCGATCACCAATCACTGTTTATTATTTACTATTCACGAAAACAAAAATCCCCTGCAAATATCACTGCCTGCAGGGGATCATCTATTTACTCGGAATATCTTTCGTTGAGATTATTCCGGATTCACACTTTTTAGGTACTTATAAAAATCGCTTTCGGTTGAAAGGATAATACTGGTACCGGAATCCAATGCTTTTTCATAGGTTTCCATGGTCTTCATGAAAGTATAGAAATCTCGTGAAGTTGCATTTTTATTGTATGCATCATTATAGATCTTTGCGGCTTCGGCATCGGCCTTACCCATGATCTCCTGAGCGGTACGTTTTGCTTCGGACTGGATACGTTTCAATTCGCGGTCTTTTTCACCGCTGATCCTAGACGCTTCTCCTTGTCCTTCTGAACGATATTTATCGGCGATACGTTTCCGTTCTGTGATCATACGTTCAAAAACGGTCTTTTGGACTTCTTTTACGTAATTGATACGCTTGATCTTGAAATCCAAGATCTCAAGACCAAGGTCTTCCACGCGGCCGGCTGAGGCTTTGAGGATCTCGGTTGCAATGAAGTCGCGACCGAAACTAATTTGCTGAAGTGTACCGGAATCCATATCCATGATCGGATCCGCAAGTGGTTCGCGATTTGATGTGCGGACAAGTTCGATCAAGTCATGCTTTGCAAAAGCGGTTCGGGTTTCACCGTCGATGATATCATCGATACGTGACATGGCACCGCGTTCGTCGCGAAGACGTTTGTAGTACAATAATGGATCTACAATATGCCAGCGAGCATAAGTATCGACCCAGATATAACGTTTATCTTTTGTGGTGACCTGATTTGAATCTCCACGCCATTCCAGAAATCGTTTATCAAAAACATGGGTGGTTTCCACAAAAGGGATCTTGAAGTGTAAACCGGGATTCATGATCGTACGCACCGGTTTACCTAAGCGGGTTATAACGACCTGTTGGGTTTCATCCATGATGAATAAGCCTGATGCTGCAATAATTAAGATAACAACGGCCACAACGGCAATGACAATAATAC
>DAOVOB010000069.1 GCA_030629925.1 Fidelibacterota bacterium | reverse complement strand
TATATAATTAACGCGAAAGTAATCATCATGTTTAAGCCCCAAAAGATCTTGAATTTCGGATCGCTTCATTTCAGAATTCATGATTTTGATGATTTTTTTAACTTCCCCACTAGCTTCCCCACTAGCTTCCCCAGTAACTTCCGCGGTAGAGAATGAAAGATTTTGTGTTTTAATTATCTTTCCTTGTTCCGTAAGCCTGTATTTTTGATTTGGGCTGTTGGGTTTATCCGGAATGGTCATTTCGATAAAACCCAGTTCTAATGCGGGGTTTATATAGTTTATTCTGAAAAAATCTTCATGTTTAAGATCCAATAATGCTTGAATTTCTGATCGTTTCATTTCAGAGTTCAGCACCATAAGCAACTTTTTAACTTCCCCACTAACTTCCCCACTAACTTCCCCGGTAGATACCGCCGGTCTGTATAAAATAACTTTAAAACCGTCATCCTGTATGAATTCCGGTTCCATTAATTTTGAAGCTTTTGCCAAATTGACCATATCCGATGTGCCTGTGCCCATGCGTTCGATATAACCTGCCAGGTACATCGGTTCGGCTAAAAGTTGATTGGCGGGAATTGAGGGGTGCAAACCCTTTAACTTCTCAGTTGTCCAGCCTGTAGGCAATGTCCCCGGATTCAGGATCTCAATCCTGTCCCTGAATATCATGATCTGAACACTTGCATTGCTCGTATAATCCCGATGGGCAATCGCATTTACAATTGCTTCAGTGATTATTTCCCGGGGAATCTCATATGAACCGGGTATGCTTGTTCTTTCGGCACGTGTCCCAATTTGATAATCTAATTTTGACAATACAAAATCAACGGATTGATCAACCAATTCAAAAATATTGCCTTTGAACACTTTATAAGATGGAATGGGTTTTTCAACAATATTTCCGTGAAATCTTGCGCACCGGACTTCTGAATTGATAAAGAATTTTTGAGGATCTTTAGCAAAAAGCAATAAAGCCGCATTCCGGATTTGCCCATTTTCCATAATATTCAGGCGGGTTAATATCGTTGAAATATCCGCTTCTTCATCTAAGGGGAACCCTCGTTTGGATTTGGCAAGCCGGATAAACCATTTTAATTTATCCGTGTCGATATCATTTGTTTTGGCTCTTATATTAAAACTGGCATCAAAGGGTGCTTTTTGAATAATATTCTGTTCCAGCATAAATTTTATCAATGAAGCATACACAGAGGATTTTAATTCCGTCAAAGTGTTAAATTGTTTTCTTACAACAGCATTTTGAGCTTTACTAACAAATTCTTGTTCTTTCGGATGCCGTTCATCCCACTGATGAGAGGAAAGGTAAACGAATCTGGTTTTATGCAATTTTGTTGCGTGATCAAATTCTCTTTCAGTGGGGGAGATACCTTGTTTATCTTCATAGCCGTAATTTTTACCTAGAATTCCCAGATAAATATCACATTGCTCAACCTCTTTAAGATAGACTTCTTTTGCACTACGATCAATAGCGGGTAACTGCTCAAATGCAAAAGGATCAAAGAATAAACCCAATAAAGCATCGGAAATAATATATTCCCAAAGAGCTTCCCTTTCTTTCGAAAACTCGTCTTGAACACTGCTGATAAATATTTTCTTTTTTTTCATAATATTATTTATTATTTACATAGCAAGCATTTTCAATCACGTTACAAGCGCATCTGTCAGTTGACGGACGCAGTAGGAACGCGTTGTCGCGATGCGGTCTCAAAATATTTTTATCGAATTCAAAAAACACATTTAAACATTGAATTATTATCTGTCACTCAGAAAATAATTCAATTGTCCTTTATCAATTGTCAATTGTCAATTGTTAGAATGCATAAGAAAGCGAAACATTCAATCTCAGTCCGTTTTCTTTTACTTTATCCAACGTTGCCCGCACCTCATCTTCAACAGGGAAGAGGTCCGAGTAATAATACATATTTTGATAGATCAAAATGCCAATATCCAATGTCAGGTTATCAGATGACCAACCGGAACCCATATTGATCGTTGAGCGGTTCATGTCGTTATTCATGGGATTCTTTTCGTAAGTAAAACCAAAACGCAGCGGAACGCCGGTAAAGAACACATGTTCTATACCCGCACGAAGTGCCCAAGATGGTGAATACTCAGGTGAGAAAAGCGAGACCAAAGAATCGGCCGAATCAAAATATCCAGCTGCATAACCTGGCCAATCTGTAATATCAAACTGTGCATAAAGCGTTGTTTTCAATTCGTTGTTGGGAATGTAACGCAGAGATAATGAGTAAGTATTGGGGCGATCAATAACGACCTTGTAAGCCGAATCGGCATCAATACTATAGGCTGGAAGCAGGAGTGAAGAATCCATTCCGGCGATCATGTGTGTGCCTTCCATGGTATAAATACCGGCAAGCGTGGTAGACAACCCTAACTGCAAGCGATCGGTGACTTTGGCAGTCAATCCAAGATTAACATTGCTGCCGGTGCCATTTGTTGGTGTTGCTGGAAAATAAGTAGTATCCGATGATGACAATTTAGGGTCATTTAAGATAGGAATAACGCCGAAGCCTTCTTCAAAGCCAGAACCAAAATAATGGGTATAGGCATAACCGATGGCAAAACGTTTACCGATATCATGTGCCAGGGCAACATTTAAACCGTGAGTCATTCCGGAGAAATTTATTTTGTGATATCCTGCCAGAGGATCACGGATATAAGCACCGCTACCAAGGTCGGAGCGAATTTCTTCCTGATAATCGTAGTTGAAATTCTCTAAAGAATACCAACCGGCAGAGGCAGAAAATCCTTCCTGGGAATAATATAATGCCAGATCGCCTTCCATTCTCGAGTAGCGATTTGAAACATAATCATTTTCGGCAAGATAATCGCCAAAACTGTCCTGGACAGGGAAAGAACGACGTTCGATAAATGACGCCATATTCAGGTTAGAATAAACGACCAAAGCATCCATCGCTTTATAAAGCATGGCCGGGTTGTTCAAACCTGCAACCGGATTTTGCTCCATTGCCAGACTGTTCCCGCCAAGTGCCAGACTGCGAGCCGTATTCTTGCTGATGTTCTCCAAACCCATGTATTTAAAATAGGCTTGACCAAACAGGCTTCCCGCGCTTAGCGTTATAATAAGAAATAATGTTAAAAGGTGTTTACGAGTCATACTCATTCCTTTATAAAAAAATTAAAATCGATAATCCAATTGTAGTCTAAAATCATTTGTAGACATACGATAATTTATATCACTCAACTGCAGCTGAGTTCCATCATCAAGTTCGATGTAGGCTTCCACGATGTTGTTCTGATCCAGGCGCGTATCGACGGTATACTTGAAACGCAGTGACAGATTGTCCGTGATCCTGCTAAACAAAGTTATCCATCCGCGGAAAGCATCTACCGGTGAATTTGTGATACGGAAATCCGTATCTTCAAAATTCCAGATAAAGCCGTTATAAACCATACCTGAGGCAATGATCTTTAAACGTTTATTGAAATTATGTGTGAATCCCGCACGAATTGCTCGTGACGATGAACCTGCATTTCCAACCATGGATGTACCGCCGCTGGTAGTGTAAACCAGTCGTGCACGCGGTGAGAATTCCGTGTAGCCAAAGATCAGATCAAAATGAAGCCGATCGAAGCGTGAGAGACGAAATTCATTGGTCAGAATTGTTTCATTGGAGCGATATACGTTTGATGTGAAGAAATTCTCGTTGTAGCGGCTTTGCCATTTTTGGCGCAGACGGATACGATAGTTAAATACCGGACGATATTCCATACGGGCGACCAGGCGATTGTATTTCGCACGGTCTGCCACGCGCTCCCAGATATCATGTTCAACGGTCGCAATAAGCGAGCGTGACAGTTGGTAACGGAAGGAATAGTAAAGTCCTTTTTCGGACTGCGGCTGTGAGGAACCGGAATACAAGAAACCGTAAGCGTCATCCATGAGATAGTAAATATCTTCATAGATCGATGTTTTGTAACGTGCATAATTCGAGAAAGAACGCTGATAAGGATTATCATATTCAAGATCATAATTTCTGTAAAGCACCAAGAAATTAAAATTCTCAAATTGCCAGTACATGTTCAATACATAGGCATAGGCATCGTTTTTTCCAAGGTTGAATGCCGTGCTGTCCCTGTCTAAAATACCGATCTCACCCTGAAATACAACATTTTTCAATGAATAAGAAAAATCCATACCCATAACACGACGGTAGGCTTTGGCTTTTTTCCAAAGACCGGATTGCGCGTGCGATTCATAAGTGGCAGCGATCTCAGCGTCGGCCGAGTTACCTAGCTGACGCAGGTATTTGTCCATTCGTGAGATAATAGTTTCCGGCTGGAAATCCAGTTCCCGATCGTAAAGGCTCTCATAAAATGTCAAGCCGATATGTCCGTTTGAAATGGGTTTAAAGCGGATATTGCTTCCGTAGAGCAATTCATGAACATTATCCATTAAGCCCAGGTAAACTTCGCCACCCAATCCATTATCCAAACGAGGTTCCATACGAATAAAGGTCGAAAAGGAGCTGTCCGAATTCAGAATAGCATCTCGAGTATTGTAAGCGATAAAAGGTGTAATAAACAAGGATTTCAATTGGTATTCCATTGTAAAACCATTCTGGGAATATGCACGTGCCCTTGAGGCATCGCCGGTGATCCCGATCATGCGTTTCCGCCAGCCGTAGCCGGATTTTCGTGGTGTAAAATAATCCACGGTTTCCATGATCACACCTTGTCCGAAAGAGGCAATATAATTTCCGACGATCAATTTATTGATCTTGCCCAGTTTTCCTAGAGAGACATTATTGATTTGAGCATAGCCTTTAATTGAAGGGATCTTTGGAGCAAATTCCCTTAAAGAATCAATATGCTCAACTCTTGATCTTTTGATTTTCCAACCAATGGAATCGGGAAGTATTCCTCTGTTCACATAATCCAATAAAGTGTTATAATAGTCATCATCATTGAATGCGGGCATTGCCTCACTCAGCGATTGCGTGTAAGCCAATCCAAAGCTGAGTTTTTGTCCGTAATTCAAATGGAACTTGTAATATTGATCCAAGGGGTATTTGTCGTATACGACTTGGTCCATGAGGCCGCCATCATCATCCGGTGAGATCTGCGCGGCAAAATCTTTGACCGTAGCGGTCAAATAACCTTTCCAGGTCGCCGTGCTGTCATCGGTATAACGGACATAATCGGAGATATTCCGATAGCCGTAATAGCTAATGCCTTCAAGTCCGCGCATATCGCGGGCCGATTTTATTTCATTGCCGTCTGCAAGATGTCTCATGACCGCCGAGGCATCCAAAGGGGATACCGCAGGCAGGTTTACCAGATCAAAATAGTGCATGGAATTGATATTCCGTGGGTTGGTGAAGAGATCGATCCATGTTTCGACCAATCCTTCCGAAGCACCCTCGTCATTCATCATGCTTTCTAATCTGTAATAGCGATCCTCGATCTTATTTGCCGTCACATCATATATGATCTTGGGAAAGATCGCGAGCCGTTCTTTCAGTAAGAGAAAATCCTCATAACTGATTCCTTTGATCTCGCGGATCTGGTAGATAGAGGTGAACTCACCGTGATAAAGCAGATATTCTTCAATAAGAAGAATGCTTTCCTCGGGAAGAGGAAGCTGCCGGAGAGTCTCCGCAGACGCATTGTTTATATCGACCTTCTCCCCGGCCATAAGCCCGAGCGGCACAAGGAAGAGGATCAGTAAAAGTATGTGAAAGTATTTTTTCATTCTTTTATGCCAATGCAGGTTTATGGTTTATAAATCTCCAGAGTGAAGAAATGCGTTCCGTTCAGCACAGGGTGACTGACATAGGCGTAATCGACTTTAATAAAGCCTTTTTTTACGCCAAAGCCAAAGGTCAGCTGTGACGGGTAGGTGGATACACCCGCACGAATACTGAACCATTCCATAATGGCGTAATCCAGTCCCATGCGATATTGCGCATCGTAACCTAGCATTTTTTCAACTTCAAAGGAGGTCGTTAATCCGTAATAGGGCATGTAGCCGAGTCCGGCCACGAATTTACGTGGTGCCAGTGCTTCGGTTTCACTACTGCCCAATTTAGGAGCATTGATATTCTTTACTGCTATACCCATCCAGGCACGGTTGCGTAGACTTGCCTGAATACCCAGATCCAGGCCTAAACCGGCAACAGATCCCAAGTCGATGCCGTCTGAACCATCACCGCTAAGGCCGGCTGATTGTCCATAATCGACAAAGAGGAAATTCAAGCTGTATCCAACAGAGAAGGAAGAACGCAGATCTTTAAGAAGATGCAGAGCGTGAGTTACTCCCAATGAGTTCTCTGATGAGAGGATGGTTTCGCCGTTTTTCGTGCGCAGCATGTCGCCGTGCAAAGAAAGGGTT
>DAOVOB010000138.1 GCA_030629925.1 Fidelibacterota bacterium | reverse complement strand
TTCTTGGGTGAAAAAGGTTGGTATAAACATGTTGCCACTGCCCTGCTCAGCTTGATCATTGGACATACGATCGTGTTTGCTTTTGGCCTTTTGTGGTTAGCTAATTTTGCGGGCTGGTCAAATGTACTGGCAATAGGATTAATTCCGTTCCTGCCGGGTGCCGCAATCAAGACCCTGATCGCTTATGCCTTGATACCTATGATGAGACGATAAATTTAAATTGAAAATGTAAGGGACGGTCGCGACCGTCCCCTACAATACCGAAAATAATAAAGGCATCCCATTAGAAATGCCTTTTTGCATATTTAGTATATATAATCTACCTTCGTACTCTCACATCCGCTTCTTCAAGCTTTTCTTTGATCTCTACGATCTCATCAGAAAATACATCCTTCAAACGATGCAAATTAAGGGAACGCAATGCCAAATGTGCAGCGTTCTTGGGATCAATCACCGTTGCTGCCGGTGTATTTGAGGGCATCATCAACGATGAATTGATATTCACCATCATATCTACCTTATCGGCAAATGGCGGACAAGAAATAACCGGGCAACTTAAATTTGCTGCCAAGGCTCCACCCAGTCCGTTTGAGCGACCTGCAACAGCAATCACAGCCACCGGTTCCAGTGCATGATTATATTCTTTTGCCAATCCCAATATAGCTTCACCGTTCTTATGGGCGGACATGATACGCAAATCGCAAGTGACATCATATTTTTCAATGATATCTTTCATTTTTTTTGCGTGCGGCATATCGGATTCAGATCCCATAACAATAGCCACAAAGCCGTCTTTCATCAGTCCTTCATCTTCCAGGCAAGCGGCAAGATAATGTTCAGGACGACGGACATGCAATATATCTTTATCGGTGATCATCTGATAAATACCTTCATATCGACGCACTGTTTCTGCGACGATCTCTTTCGGAAGGTCCATGGGGTATTCCCCGTCTTTCTTATTTTTCATCAAATAATTACGCACAAATTCTTTATCTAATTGTTCAACTGTATCAGGATTTTTTTCGTAATCTTTAGCTGACCAAAAGCGGGATGAATCGGGTGTATGTATCTCGTCGATCAGAATAACCTTACCATCCTTAATTCCAAATTCATATTTAGTATCAACGAGAATAATACCGCGTTCTTTCAGTAATTTTGAACCGCGATCAAATAGTTTGACTGCATATTTTTCCATTTGCGAATAGATATCTTCACTTGTCCAGCCTTCTTTCAACAATTGTTCGCGGGATATCTCACGATCACTATCTTCTTTAGTCGTTGGTGTTAAAATAGGAGTTGCAAAAGCATCATTCTTTTTCATTCCATCAGGAATGGGAACACCTGATACATCGCGCAGTCCTTTTTGATACTTACGCCAAGCCGATCCGGTAATATAGCCGCGAACGATCATTTCAATTTTCACAGGTTCGGCTTCATGCACAAGCGATGCATTCGTTCCGATTAGTTTGATCAAATGATTGTCCACAATATCGCGGGTTTGCTCAAACCACCAGGCTGCCAATGAATTCAATACAGCTCCCTTACCCGGGATACGTGTATTCAACACAAAATCAAAACTCGACAAACGGTCTGTGGCTACTATCAAGCGTCGTTTCGCATCCACTCTGAAGCTGTCGCGCACTTTACCCGTGTGGATCTTCTTGATCTGGGGACTTGAAATCTCTTGCATGGGTTTCATATTTTATCTCCTGCTTTTATTTCGCTTTTTAATTGTCACCAAGATTTTTCAAACTTCTATAGAAAAATATCGAGTCATTTCAACAATTAATTTTTATTCTTTTCCAATTGTACAGACGCGATGCATCGCGTCTCTACTCCTCTCTTTTCATTGAGTTTCTGCTTATGTCTCTCCTCAACATTTCAAGAAGCCTAGCTCACACACTATTATATTTATGTTGTTCTATATTGAACCGCTCTGCGGTTCTTTTTCAATGAACTATCAATTTCTACTATATTTGACCACTCTGTGGTCGCCATTCATTTATACACTGTTTACAGTTTACTGTTCACTCTTAACTGTCAATTGTTAACTGTTAATTTCATTGTCTTTTGTCAATTCTCAATTGTCAATTGAGTACTTTTGCCTTTGTACTTTTGCCTTTTGCCTTCTCTCCGAAGCCTTAGGCTGAGGAGAGTCTAATGCTTAAAATGCCGCAATCCGGTAAATATCATTCCCATTCCCAGTTCATCGGCTTTCTCTTTGACACTCTTATCACGCATGGAACCACCCGGTTGAACAATGGTCTTGATACCCGCTTTATGGGCGATTTCAATATTGTCGGGAAAAGGAAAAAATGCATCGGAGACCAGAATACCTTCACCCATTTTCTCTTTAATGGTATCTTCCCAGTTATCTTGTATGTTGCATTCATTTAACAGATTTTCTCGGCAACGTTTGAGGGTTAATTCCGTTGAATTTATACGATTGGGTTGACCACAGCCCATACCCAATAATTGACAATACCCATTATCCAGTTTTCTGACTACACAAATTGCATTTGACTTGAGTTGTCGGACAATTTTTAGTCCAAAATCAAGTAATTCGGCATCAATATTAGGTTTGATCTTTGTAACACACTCCATCTTACTTTTAATCTTAACATCTGAATCTTGGTACAAAAGTGCGTTATGTAATATTTTTATATCTTTTTGCGGAGTTAGAAAGTGGGGATCATACTCTACAACACGAAGATTTTTATTTAAAAACAGGTATTCCAAAGCATCCGGAGTAAATGCCGGAGCAACAATGATCTCAACGAATTTACGTTGCGAACGATCGTTTGCATCCAGATAAAAGAACTCTACGGTCTCGCGTGTAACTGTTGTATTAAATGCAATAACGGAACCAAAAGCAGAAATGGGATCACCCGCCCATGCATATTCCAATACACTACGTTGATCATCACCGGTACACAAACCGCAGGGATTTGCATGTTTGATCACAGCACATCCATGCTGACGCATATCTCGCATTGATTCAAGAGCACCATACATATCAACCATATTGTTGTACGACAATTCTTTTCCATGCAAAACTTTCATATCAAAATAGCTGTTATCAACCCCGCGCTGACGCAAGAAAAAAGCATCCTGGTGAGAGTTTTCTCCATAACGCAATTTTTTAGCTTGATCAAAGGCCAAACGAACGGATAATTCACCGGCCTGTTCATCCATAGTCGTAGCGATAAGAGAATCATAGTCTGCTGTATGGTTAAATGCTTTACGCATAAGATGAAAACGTGTTTCTTCTTTCAAAGCGCCATCATTGGCAATTAATTCCTCAAGCAAAGCCGGATAATCTCCCGGATCCACAACCGTTGCGACATATTTATAGTTCTTGGCGGATGCACGAACCATGGTGGGACCGCCAATATCAATATTTTCGATCAACTCAGGCAGATCTGCGCCCTGAGCCTTTACTTTTGCAAAAGGATATAAGTTGCATACAACCATGTCAATCGGCACTATACCAAGTTCTATGGCCTCTTCAGCATCTTTTTTACGATCAAACAGTAAGGCGGATTCTATTTGAAAGGAGATCGTTTTCATTCTTCCGCCAAAAGCTTCCGGATTCCCGGTGATAGCAGAAATATCGGTGACAGTTATTCCTGCTTCTTCCAGGACCTTTTTTGTGCCTCCTGTAGAAATGATCTCACAGTTTTTCCGTTCCAAAGATGCGGCAAAATCTATAATACCTGTTTTGTCCGATACACTGATCAGTGCACGCTGAATCTTTATCATGATTATTCGCTCTCCTTATCTTTTTTTCTTATCAGTATATTGTCTACATAAGTTTGCTGACCATTTTCATGCTGCACAAGAAAGAAGGCATCGCCACTGTACTGAAAATCCCCGATCACGATGCGACGTTCGGTAGAATATTTATAAAAATAGTGCAGACTGATCTGTTCAAGCGTTGGAAATTTGATCTCTTGAGTTGAAACAGGTAATTCATCTTTCATTCCCGTGATGATAATATCCGCTTGTTCTACATAAAAAAGAGCATAAATATCTCTAATATCTTTATCAATGCGATAATCTTCAATTTTCACAGGCTTATATTGCCATTCACTGTATATTTTTCCCGATATTAATGACTCAGGAGCATCATACCATGAAACTTGATGTTGATCTTGAATATTTTTATAAAATTCTTGATACGATGTAGAAATAATGTTTAGATCCTTTGCTTCCTGCAAACTACGGGGCATATCAATTGCCCAGAACACACAAAATACGGTTAATATTATCGTCCCGATGATACGCATTATTCTTTTTTCAGGATAGAAAACCCATAATAATACCATCAGGGTCAGAGGTAACACGAAAGGCAAAGTCCCAAGCAAGGCATCCATCACATGGATCTGGGTCAAGGTCATAAAAAAGCGCATCCAATCTGCAAATGCCAGACAGGCGATCGCCGGCATCCAAACCGAAGTCGCAAGATGGA